>NZ_DATBNB010000457.1 GCF_036554565.1 Longimicrobium sp.
CGGCCGGAGCACACCCCCCGCTCGGGGCTGGCCAGGGCGCTTCCCTGGTACGCCGAAAACGCCGGGGCCGGCGCCGCCGAGCCCGCGCTGGCCTCCTCGCCCTAGGCGAGCGGCCCTTCTTTCGTTCTGATATCCGTCAGGTCGTGCCGTCCATGCAAGCTACGCTGATCAAGGATCCCGCCGGCGAGGAGCAGGCGCCCGCCGCCTCGTTCCCGGCCTCGTACCGAAAGAGCCACCTCGACCTGCTCGAGTCGGAGGCCATTCACGTGATGCGCGAGGTGGCGGCGCAGTTCGAGCGCCCCCACCTGCTCTTTTCCGGCGGCAAGGACTCCATAGTCATGGTGCACCTGGCCCGTAAGGCCTTCTGGCCCGCGCCCTTTCCCTTTCCGCTGCTGCACATCGACACGGGGCACAACTTCCCCGAGACCATCGAGTTCCGCGACTGGCTGGCCGCCGAGACCGGGGCCGGGCTGGTGGTGCGCTACGTCCAGGACTCCATCGACCAGGGCCGCGCCGTGGAGGAAACGGGGCCCGGGGCCAGCCGCAACGCCCTGCAGACGGTCACCCTTCTCGACGCCCTCCGCGAGCTCAAGGTAGATGCGGCCTTCGGCGGGGGACGCCGCGACGAGGAAAAGGCGCGCGCCAAGGAGCGCTTCTTCAGCCACCGCGACGCCTTCGGGCAGTGGGACCCGCGCAACCAGCGCCCCGAATTGTGGAGCCTGTACAACGGCCGCAAGGCGCCGGGCGAGAACTTCCGCGTCTTTCCGCTTTCCAACTGGACGGAGATGGACGTGTGGCAGTACATCGCCCGCGAACGCATCGCCGTGCCCTCGCTGTACTTTTCGCACCGGCGCGAGGTGGTCATGCGCGACGGCCAGTGGCTGGCGCGCTCGCCCTGGGTGACGGTCGAGGCCGGCGAAACCGCGGAGGAGCGGACGGTACGGTTCCGCACCGTCGGCGACGCCACCTGCACGGGCGCGGTGGAATCGGCGGCGGCGTCGGTGGAGGAGATCATCGTGGAGATCGCCGCGGCCCGCGTGACGGAGCGGGGCGGGCGCGCCGACGACCGGCGCTCCGAGGCGGCCATGGAAGACCGCAAGCGGCAGGGGTACTTCTGATGCAGGTGCTGAACGAGGCCGCGACGGAGGGCGCCGCCGGCGCGTGGGAGCAGGCCGCCCGGCAGTACCGGGAGATGGACCTGCTGCGGCTCACCACCGCGGGAAGCGTGGACGACGGCAAGAGCACGCTGATCGGCCGCCTGCTGTACGACACCAAGTCCATCTTCGAGGACCAGCTCGAGGCCATCGAGGGCGCCAGCCGCCGCCGGGGCGAGCTGCACCTGAACCTGGCCCTGCTCACCGACGGCCTGCGGGCCGAGCGCGAGCAGAACATCACCATCGACGTGGCGTACCGGTACTTCGCCACCCCGCGGCGCAAGTTCATCATCGCCGACACCCCGGGGCACGTGCAGTACACCCGCAACATGGTGACGGGGGCGTCTACCGCCGAGCTGGCCATCGTGCTGGTGGACGCGCGCCGCGGCGTGCTCACGCAGTCGCGGCGCCACGGCTTCATCGCCTCGCTGCTGCGCATTCCGCACGTGGTGGTGGCCGTCAACAAGATGGACCTGGTGGATTTCAGCCGCGACGTGTACGACGAGATCGTGGCCGACTACACCGCCTTCGCCGAGAAGCTGGGGATCACCGACCTCACCTTCATCCCCATCTCGGCGCTGCACGGCGACAACATCGTTTCCAAGAGCGAGCGCCTGGCCTGGTACGACGGCGCCACGCTCCTGCACCACCTGGAAAACGTGAACGTGGGCGCCGACCGCAACCTGGTCGACTTCCGCTTTCCCGTTCAGTACGTGGTGCGCCCCCACCAGGACTTCCGCGGCTTCGCGGGGAAGGTGGCGTCGGGCACCATCACGCCGGGCGAAGAGGTGGTGGTGCTTCCCTCGGGCAAGACCACCCGCGTCGCCGCCATCGAGACCATGGACGGGCGCCTGGCCGAGGCGGCCGAGGGCGACTCGGTGGTGCTCACCACCGAGGACGAGGTCGACATCTCGCGCGGCGACATGATCGTGCGCCGGATGAACCTGCCCACCGTGGGCAGCCGCTTCGAGGCCATGCTCTGCTGGATGGGCGAAGCGGAGCTGGACCCGTCGGTGTCGTACGTCGTCCAGCACACCACCCGCTCGGCGCGGGCCCTGGTGTCGCGGGTGGTGTACCGGGTGAACGTGGACACCCTTCACCGCGAAGAGGTCGACCGGCTCCAATTGAACGACATCGGCCGGGTGGAGATCACCGCCTCGGTGCCGCTCTTCTTCGACGCGTACCAGCTGAACCGCGCCACGGGCAGCTTCATCCTGGTCGACCCGTTCACCAACGCCACGGTGGCCGCCGGGATGATCCGCGGCCCGGTGCAGACGGCGGACGAATTGTTCGCGCCCCGGCCGGCCGCCCCGGCGTCGTCGCCGGGCGTGGTGTGGGAAGAGTGGAACGTTCCGCGCGAGGAGCGCGAAGCGGCCCAGGGGCACGCCGCGGCGGTGCTCTGGTTCACCGGGCTGTCGGGGGCGGGAAAGAGCACCATCGCCCGGGCGCTGGAGCGGCGCCTCTTCCAGGCGGGGGTGCGCACCATGCTGCTGGACGGCGACCAGCTTCGCCACGGGCTGAACGCCGACCTGGGCTTTTCGCCCGCCGACCGGGCCGAGAACGTGCGGCGGGTGGGCGAGGTGGCCCGGCTGTTCTTCGAGGCGGGATCGGTGGTGCTGTGCACCTTCGTGTCGCCCTACCGCGACGACCGCGCCCGCGCCCGGCAGCTGGTGCCCGAGGGGCGCTTCCTGGAGGTGCACGTGGACTGCGCCCTCGACGAGCTTCGCCGCCGCGACCCCAAGGGCCTGTACGCCCGGGCCGACGCCGGCGAGGGGGTGGAGCTCACGGGGGTGTCCGCCCCGTACGAGGCCCCCGAACACCCGGAGCTGCGGCTGGACACGGCCGGGGTGGAGGTGGACGAGGCGGTCGAGGCGCTGCTGGCGCTCCTCCGGGAGCGGGGGCTGGTCGCGGACGCCGGGCGCGCATGAGCCTGCCGGCGGGCCCGGGGGCGGTGGCGGTGAAGGGCGGGGAAGGCCGCCGCGCGGCTCCCGCACGGGGGGCCGGCGCGCCGGAGGGCGCGGGCGGGCCGGGCGGGGGGATGAGGCGCAACGCGCTGCACAGCCTGGCGCTGAAGCTGGGCTACACGGCGCTGACCATCGGCACGGCGGCGCTGATGGCGCGGCTGATGGGGCCCGACGGCTACGGCGTGTACGCCTTCGTGTTCGCGGGGGCGTCGCTGCTGGCGATGCCCCTGCAGCTGGGGGTGCCCACGCTGGTGGTGCGCGAAACCTCGGCGTACGAGGCGCAGGGGCGGTGGGACCTGGTGCGCGGCCTCTTTCGCCGGGCCGACGGGGGGCTGCTCGCCTTCGGGGTGGCGCTTGCCGTGGCCGCGCTGGCCGCGCTCCCGTTCATCCCGGAAACGCCGGGGAGCGGCATGCGCCAGACGGTGCTCTGGTCGCTGCTGCTGGTGCCCGCGGTGGCGCTGGGCAACACCCGCGGGGCGGCGCTCCGCGGCCTTCACGCGGTGGGCGCGGGGCTGCTCCCCGAGCAGCTGATCCGCCCGGCGGCCTTTCTGCTGCTGGCCGCCGCCGCCGCGCTCCTGGTGCCGGGGGGGCTCACGGCCCCGGTGGCCACGGCCAGCCACGTGGCCGCCGCGCTGGTGGCGCTGGCCGCCGCCAGCTGGATGCTGCGCCGCAGGCTGCCGGCCGCGTACCACTCGGCGGCACCCGCGTACGACGACCGGGGGTGGCTGCGCAGCGTGGGCCCGCTCTCGCTTCTGGCCGGGGTGCAGGCCTGCATCCAGCACTTCGACGTCTTCGTGCTGGGGCTGTTCGCCTCGGTCGACGACGTGGCCCTGTACCGCGTGGCCCTGCAGGGCGCCACGCTCGTGGCCTTTACGCTGAACGCCACCAACGTGGCGCTGGGGCCGCAGATCGCGCGGTCGTACACCCGGGGCGACATGGACGGCCTGCAGCGGCTGCTGACCCGCACCTCGCGGGTGGCGCTGGCCACCGCGCTGGTGCCGGTGGCGATCTTCGCCCTGGCCGGGCGCGAGCTGCTCTCGGCCGTGTTCGGTGCCGGGTACGCGCCGGCCTACACCGCCCTGGTCATCGTGGCCGTGGGGGAGCTGGCCAACGTGGCCGCGGGCTCGGTGGGGCTGGCGCTGAACATGACCGGCCACGAGCGCGACGCCCTGCGCGGGCTGGGAGCCGCGGCCGCCATCAACGTAGCGCTGAACCTGCTGCTGATCCCGCGGTTCGGAATGCAGGGGGCGGCGGTGGCGATGGCGCTGGGGCTGGTGGCCTGGAACGTCCTGCTTTCGGTGTTCCTGTACCGCCGCACGGGGCTGGTGGCCTTTGCCTTTGCCCCCCGCGCCCTCCTGCGCCACCGGCCCCGGGCCGTGGCCGCGCCGACCGATTTTCCGCAGGAACCATGAAACGGCCCGACTTCTTCGTGATCGGTGCGCCCAAGTGCGGCACCACCTCGCTGGCCCGCTGGCTGGCCGAGAACCCCGGCGTGTACGTGTCGCCGGTCAAGGAGCCCTTTCACTTCAGCACCGACCTGCACCGGCAGGTACGGACGGCGGCCGAGTACGAGGCGCTGTTCGCGAAGGCCGGCGAGGGGCACGCGGCCGTGGGCGAGGCCACGACCTGGTACCTGTACTCGCGCACGGCCGTGGCCGGGATCGAGCGGTACAGCCCGGGCGCCCGCTACGTGGTGTGCCTGCGCAACCCGGTGCAGATGGCGCTTTCGCTGTACCAGCACCTGGTGTTCACCGGCCGCGAAGACGCGCCCGACTTCCTGTCGGCGTGGAAGCGCCAGGAGGCCCGGGCGCGGGGCGAGGGGATCCCCCGGTCGTGCGAGGAGCCCGCGTTCCTGCAGTACGCGAGCGTGTGCGCCCTGGGCGAGCAGCTGCAGCGGCTGTACGCGCGGGTGGACCGCGCCCGCGTGCTTCCCCTCCTGCTCGACGACATGCGCGACGATCCCGCGCGCGAGTACCGGCGCGTGCTGGCCTTCCTGGGTGCACCCGACGACGGCCGGTCGGAGTTTCCCGTGCGCAACCGCGCCAAGCACCCCCGCTCGCTGCGCCTTGCCCGGGTGATGCGCTGGGGCACCGCGGTGCGCGACCGCATGGGGCTTCCCCGCGGGCTGGGGCTGGGGCGCCTGAACGTGAAATCCGAGGGGCGCGTGGCTTCCGACCCGGAGACCGTGGCCATGCTGGAGCGGTTCTTTGCCCCCCAGGTAGACCTGCTGCGCACCCTGCTGGGGCGCCCGTTGCCGGAGTGGACGGGCACGCCCGAGGCCGCCGGACCGGGTGCCGGGAACGCGCAACCGGTTGCCATTTCGCGTCTTCGGCCCTAGATTACGCGCTCCCGCCGGGTGGCGCGCCTTCCCTGAACCTTCACTTTCCGCTTCCTTGAAACGGCTTCGTCCATGGTCCGCGCCCCTGCGCGGCCTGATCGTCCTCATGGTGTTCGCGGCCGCGCCGCGGCTGCAGGCGCAGGTGGCTCCCGAGGCGCCGGTGCTTCGTCCCGGCGACCTGGTGCGCATCACCGTGTGGAAGAACGACGCGCTGAGCGGCGAGTTCGAGGTGGGCGGCGACAGCGCCGTGGCGCACCCCATCTACCGCGAGGTGCGCGCCGCCGGCGTGCCCATGGCCGAGGTGGAGGCGGGGGTGCGGCGGGTGCTGCAGCGGTTCGAGACCAACCCGCAGTTCCTGGTGGTGCCGCTCTTCCGGGTGGCCGTGGCGGGCGAGGTGCGCCAGCCCGACCTGCTGCTGGTGAGGCCCGAGGTCACCCTCATGCAGGCCGTCGCGCAGGCCGGCGGCGTCACCGAGCGCGGCCGGCTGGACCGGGTGCACCTGGTGCGCGGCGGACAGGACCGCGTCCTGGACCTCACCCGTCCCGGCACGGGCGACATCCCGGTCCGTTCCGGCGACCAGATCCGCGTGGACCGCAGGGTCTCCGTCTTCCGGGAGTACGTGGCGCCCGCCGCCAGCGTGGTGGCCGCCCTGGCGGCCGTGGCCCGTCTGTTCATCTCGAATAATTCTTCCGCACCGAAGCAGTAGAGGTACCGATGCCGCTCTCCAACGATTCCGGGGGCAGGGCCGGGCCCGTCGTTCCCGCCCTGCGCGTGGCGCGTACGCCCGTGGCGCCGGCCGATCCGGCCGTCGACGTGGCCGGTCCCGAGACCGCCGTGCTGGCCGTAGACCTTCACGCCCTGCTGGGCGTGTTCCGCCGCCACGTGCGCCTGATCGCCGCGGTGGCGCTGGCCTGCACGGGGCTGGCGTTCTGGTACGCACGCTCGCGCCCGCCCCAGTACGAGTCCGACGCCCGCATCCGGGTGGCCGACCTTCGCCGCTCGCTCACGGGCGGCATCGAGGAACAGGCCATGGAGCGGCTCGCCGGCGGCACGCCGGTAGACCCGGTGCTTTCGCAGGTCGAGGTGCTGCGCAGCCGCACCGTGATCGGCCGCGTCGTCGATTCCGGGTCGCTGCGCCTGCGCACCGGCTCGGTGCCGTCGAGCCTGGTCGGCGACCCGCTGGTGCCGCCCAGCGCGCCCACCGACACGCTGGCGATGGAGTTCCGCGACGACGGGTACACCGCGGTGGGCCGGGCCGGAACCGCGCGGGCCGCGTACGGCCAGCCGGTGAACGTGGGCGGGGTCCGCTTCACGGTCGTGGCGCGCCCCGAGGTTTCGGTGGCGTCGTTCCCCATCGTTTCGCGCGAAGTGGCCATCGAACGGGTGATCGAGGGGCTGAACGCCCGGCTGCAGGAGCGCACCGACGTGGTGCGGCTGGGGTACGTGGCCGGCGACCCGGTGCGGGCGCAGCGCGTCCTCACCGCCGTGGTCGAGAACTTCCAGGCCGTGAACACCGAGCGCGCGCAGCAGCAGTCCAAGCGCCGCCGCATCTTCATCGAAGAGCAGATGCGCGCGGCCGACTCGGTGTTGGCCACCGCGCAGCTGGAGCTCAGCCGCTTCCAGCAGTCGGAGCAGGCGTTCAGCTCCACGCAGCGCTTCAGCACCGAGCAGCAGTCGCTGATGGAGCTGGAGCAGCGCCGCGAGGAGCTCGACGCCGAGCGCCGCACGTACCAGCAGCTGCTGGACCGGGTGATGCGTGCCCGCACCAGTGACGACGCCGCCGCGCTGCGCGCGCTCGCCGCCACGCCCGGCGTGGCGGCCAACCCGGTGGTGGCCCAGCTGTACACCCAGCTTTCGCGCCACGAGATGATCCGCGACTCGCTGCTCAGCGGGCCGCAGGCGCGCGCCGCCA
>NZ_DATBNB010000458.1 GCF_036554565.1 Longimicrobium sp.
CGAAACGTGCTCTACGGTGGCGCAAGGCGAGTGTTCAAACAGTGTCAAACACCGTCAAAATACTGCGTTCGTCCTCCCCATCCGCCGGGACGCGGGGGAGGCACAGGGGACGCAAATGAGTGCGTGACAGCGAGTTGGGCGATTCCGCCCGGCAGCGGGCAGACGGGCATCCGCATTGCCTTGATGGAGGCCGCCACCACAGAGAGTGGCCGGAACGCCAACGCTCAACGCAGAGAGTTTCCCATGAAGCGCACCATCCTCAACGCGCTCGCCCTGACCCTGATCCTGGGCGGCGCCTCGCACCTGAACGCGCAGACCGAGCCGGCCCCCCCGCTCTGCTGCAGCGGCGGAGGCTACAGCTGCTGTGGCCCCACCGGCTGCGAGATCGGGCCGTCCGGCTGCTCCGCCTGGTAAGGGCACCGGCGCTGCCGCCCGCGGGTTTCCGCGGGCGGCAGTGCCTGTCCGGGTACTCCTGTTCGTCCGCGGTTCACCACGTGCTTGAAAGCAGGAAGAAGATGAAGATCACCCTGTCCGACGTTTTCACCGGGATCCTGGCGGTGTGCGCGCTTACGGTTACCGGCCTCGTCGTGAAGAACGAGGTCACCGCCGGCGTCAGCCCTTCCGCAGCCCGGCCCGAGGTGAAGTTCCTGAACGAGTGGCGCAGCGTCGCCCGTGAGGGAACGCGCCTGGGCCGCCCGGATGCGCCGGTGCAGATCATCGAGTTCTCGGACTTCCAATGCCCGTTCTGCGCCCAGGTGCAGGCGGCCGTGCGGCAGGTTCGTGAGCGCCACCCGGACGAGGTCACGGTGGTATTCCGGCACTTTCCCCTGGAATCCATCCACCCCCACGCCTTCACCGCCGCCACGGCCAGCAACTGCGCGGGCGACCAGGGGCGGTTCGAGGCGTACCACGACGCTCTCTTTGCTTCCCAGGACCAGATCGGAACCAGGCCGTGGGAGGCGTTCGCCCGCGAAGCCAGGGTGGCCGATCTCGGCGCCTTCCGGACCTGCATGAGCTCCGGCCGGCACGTTGCCGCCGTGCGGCGCGACGCGGACGAGGCCAAGCGCATCGGCCTGCGGGTCACGCCCACGCTCATCATCAACGGCCGGGGCCTGGGCGGGGCGACCACGGCGGACGAGCTGGAAGCCCACGTACGCCGCGCCCTTCGCGACGCCGGCGCCGGAGCCCGGGCCGAATAGGCCGCCCGGGCAACCGTGCGCCGCACGCCGGCATCTACTTCAATGTAGCGCGGCGCGACAATGTTCGCGCCGTGTCGTGTTTTGTGACCGATTGTGCTAGTGCGCGACCCCGTATAAATTTAGGCCCGGTCCCCTGAACGCGCGTTCTGCGTCCGGTGCCCGCCTTTCTCCCGCCGAGTTTCATGATGCCAGCAAGACGTACCGCCGCCGCCGTCGTGGCTGCCCTCGTCGTCGCCCTGCTCGGGGGCGCCATCTACGACCGCACCCGCGACGCCCAGGCCGCCCCCGGCACCCCGGAAAAGGGGTCGAAGCCGCTGGTGCAGACCTCCGCGTCCACCTCGTTCGACAGCGACGTCGCCATTCCCGTGCAGGGAAGGGCGGCCAGGCGCGGCGAGCTGGTGATGGCGGTCAGCGCGGCGGGGCAGGCCGAGGCGTGGCAGAAGGCGGTGCTGGTGGCGCAGGTGAACGGCCGCATCGCCACGCTGGGCGTGCGCGAGGGCGACGGCGTGCGCTCCGGGCAGGGCGTGGTGGGGCTGGACGGCGCCGAGTACGCGCTGGCGGTGGAAGAGGCCGAGGCGGCGCTGCGCGAGGCGCAGAGCAAGTACCGCGAGGCCACGCTGTTCGACGAGCAGATCACCGACGCTTCCGTCCGGGCCGACCGCCAGGCCGCGGCGCGCGCGCGCAGCGGGCTCGATGCGGCCGACGTGCGTCTGCGGCGCGCGCGGCTGGACCTGGCGCGCACCCGGCTGGGCGCCCCCTTCGCCGGCCGCGTCGCCTCGCTGAAGGTGGTTCCCGGCCAGTGGGTGCGGCAGGGCGACGAGCTGATGACGGTCGTGTCGCTGGACCCCATCCGGGTAGAGGTGCAGGTGCTGGAAAGCGAGATCGCGCACCTGACCGCGGGCCGCACCGCCACCGTCAGCTTCGCCGCGTTTCCCGACGAGCGCTTCACCGGCCGCGTGCAGACCATCAACCCCATCGTGGAGAGCGGCACCCGCACCGCGCGCGTCACCGTGCTGGTACCGAACCCGGGCGGCCGCATCCTTCCCGGGATGTACGCGCGCGTTTCGCTGGAGGCGCGGCGCTACGCCGACCGCGTGATGGTGCCCCGCAGCGCCATCCTGGAGCGCGACCGCCGCACCATGCTCTTCGTGTACGAGGGCTCGGGGAGCGAGGGGCTGGCCAAGTGGCGCTACGTGACCACGGGGCTGCAGAACGACGCCTTCGTGGAGATCGTCTCCAACCCCGACACCGACAGCGTGGCGCCGGGCGAAACGGTGCTCACCGAGGGCCACTACACGCTCATCCACGACGCACGCGTGCGCCTGGTGGACGACGCCAAAGCCGAGGGCGGACGCCCGTAGCGGCTGGGGCGTGATCCTTTCGCCCTCCCCGCACGGCGGTTTCGTGCGGGTAGGGCCGGGGCGAGGGCCGCTTCGGCGCGCTCGCCCCACACTCTTTCGATGGACGATCCGATGAAGGCCCTTTCGCTTTTCGCGGCACTGCTCGTGGCCGCCCCCGTGGCGGCACAGGCGGGGCAGGACAGCATGCCGCTTTCGCTGGCCCAGGCGCAGCGCACCGCCACCGAGAACAATCCCCAGTACCGGCGTGCGCAGACCGAGCTGGGCACGGCCGAAGCGGACCTGCGCCGGGCGCGGGGAGCCTTCCTTCCCATCGTTTCGCTGGATTTCGGGGCGAGCGGGGGGTACAGCCGGCGGTTCACGGGGCTGGACCAGTTCGGCGAGACCGTCGTGCGCGACGAGGTGCTGGAAAGCAACTACAGCCGCGCCGACCAGGGACTCTCCATCCGCTCCCTGACGCTGTTCGACGGGGGAGAGCGGCTCCGCGAGCGCCGGGCGGCGCAGGCAGGCTACCAGGCGACGGAAGCCCGCATCGGCTCCGAGGAGGTGCGCGTGCGCGGCGAGGTGGAGCGGCGCTACTGGGAGGCCGTGCGTGCCGGCCAGGCCATCGCCCTGGAAGAGGCGCTCCTCGCGTCGGCGCGCGAACGGCTGGAATCCACCCGCGCCCTGCAGCGCGTGGGCGTGCGCGGGCCCATCGACGTGCTGGGGGCCGAGGTGACGGTCGCCGAGCAGGAGCAGGCGCTGGAGAAGGCGCGCGGCGATGCGCGGCGGGCGCAGCTGGACCTGCGCCAGTCCATGGGCGTGCTCGACGGACCGCCGCTGGTGCTCACCGACGCGCCCGCCGCGCTCTTCGACCCCGCGGCGCTGGATGTGCCGGCGCTCGTGTCGCGCGCCTTCGCGAACCACCCGCGCGTGGCGAGGGTGCAGTTGGCCGAGCAGCAGGCCGAGCACCGCCTGGCCGCCGCACAAACCAACCGCTTGCCGCGGCTGAGCGTGGCCGGAAGCGTGGGCCGCAGCCAGAACAACAGCGACTATTCGGGCCTCGTGCAGGTGAACCCGCTGGACCAGGCCGCCGGGCTGAAGTTCGACCTCTCCATCCCGCTCTTCACCCAGTACCAGACGTCGTACCAGATCCACTCCGCCCGCGCCGCGCGCAACGCGGCCCGCGAAGATTCGCGCGCCGAGCGGCTGGCGGTGGAGCGCGACGTGCGCGTGGCCGTGGTGGAGCTGCAGAACGCGCACACCGCCGCGGCGCTGACCGCGCGGGCGCTGGATCTCAACCGCCGCCGGCTGGAGCTGGCGCAGCAGCAGTACCGCGTGGGCGCGCTGACGCTGATGGAGCTGACCGACGCGGTGGAGCGCGCGGCCCGCGCCGAGCGCGACGCGCTGCGCACCCGCTTCGAGTTCGCCGCGGCGCTCGCCACGCTCGACGAGCGTGTGGGCGGCCCCGTGGCGCCCTGACCGGCCGCACCCCTTTCGATCCACCCCGGCACCTCGCCCCATGTCGCTGCCGAGCATCGCCATCCGCCGCCCGGTGGCCGTCGCCATGTTCTTCCTGGGCGTGGTGTTCCTGGGCCTGCTGTCGTTCTTCCGGCTTCCCATCGACCTGCTTCCCGACGTGGCGTACCCGCGCCTCGTGGTGTACACCACCGACCCGGGCGCCGCCCCGGCCGAGGTGGAGCGGTTCATCACCGAGCCGGTGGAGCAGGCCGTCAGCACCGTCCCCGGCGTGCAGGGGGTGGAAAGCGTTACCCGCGAGGGCGCTTCGCTGGTCACCGCGCGCTTCGCGTGGGGCACCGACATGGACTTCGCCGCGCTGAACGTGCGTGAGCGGCTCGACAACATCCGCGACCAGCTTCCCGAGCTGGCCGCCCGCCCCGTGGTGCTGCGCACCGACCCGCGCAGCGAGCCCGTCCTGGCGCTTTCCATTGCCGGCGGGCGAGACCTTCCGGGCCTCAAGGAGCTGTCCGAGTCGGTCTTCAAGCGCCGGCTGGAGCAGATCGACGGCGTAGCGCTGGCCCAGGTGACGGGCGGGGTGGAGCGCGAGATCCACGTGGACGTCGATTCGCGCAAGCTGGAAAGCTTCGGGCTGACCGTGCAGGACGTGGCCACGGCGCTCAAGAACGCCAACGCCGCGGCGCCGGGGGGCACCATCCGCCGCGGACGCTACCGCTACGCGCTCCGCACCCTTGGCGAGCTGCAGGGGGTGGAGGAGATCGCCGCCGTGCCGCTGCGGCGCCAGGGCGCGGGGCTGGATTCCACCGGCGCGCGCGTCCTCCTGCGCGACGTGGCCACGGTGGAGGACGGGTTTCGCGAGCGCGAGTCGCTGGCCCGCTACAACGGCCAGGAGTCCGTGGGGCTGATGGTGTTCAAGAACGCCGACGCCAACACCGTCCGCGTGGCCCGGCAGGTGGACGAAACGCTCGCGCAGCTTCGCCGCGAATATCCCGACGTCAAGCTCGAAGTCGCCGTCAGCCAGGCCGGGTTCATCTCCGACGCCCTTTCCAACGTGGTGCAGGAGGTGATCCTGGGCGGCATCATGGCCTTCCTGGTCCTCTTCCTCTTCCTGCGCGAGGCGCGCTACCCCGTGGCCATCGCCCTGGCCATCCCCATCTCGCTGATCGCCACCTTCGCCATGCTGCACGCCACCGGCGTGTCGCTGAACATCCTGTCGCTGGGCGGCATGGCACTGGGCGTGGGCATGCTGATGGACAACTCCATCGTGGTGCTGGAGAACATCTTCCGGCACCGCGAGCTGGGGCTGCGGGCCCGCCTGGCCGCCGCGGCGGGGGCGGAGGAGGTGCAGCGCGCCATCACCGCCTCCACCATCACCACCATCGCCGTCTTCGGGCCCATCGTGTACGTCGAGGGGGTGGCGGGCGAGCTGCTGGGCGCCCTCGCGATGGCGGTCGCCTTCTCCCTCCTCGCCTCCATCGTCGTCGCCGTCACCCTGCTCCCCGCCCTGGCGGCGCGGTG
>NZ_DATBNB010000459.1 GCF_036554565.1 Longimicrobium sp.
CGGCGCGGATCATGGCCAGCAGCGCGCGCTGCAGCTTCTGCTCGCCATCCAGGTCCAGCGCCGGCGCGTCGCCCGCCACGCGGCCGTGGATGGTCTTCAGGTACTCGCTGCCGCCCAGTTCCGCCGTGTTGCGCCCCAGCAGCACGATGGCGTCGCCCGCCCGGCGGAACGACGACGTGGTGACGTGCGCCAGGTCGTCGATCACCCCCACCATCCCGATCGTTGGCGTGGGATAGATCGCTCCGCGCGGGTTCTCGTTGTACAGGCTGACGTTGCCGCCCGTCACCGGCGTCTCCAGCACCGTGCACGCCTCGCCGATGCCGCGCAGCGACTCCGAAAGCTGGAAGTAGACCTCCGGCTTCAGCGGGTTGCCGAAGTTCAGGTTGTCCGTCACCGCGCGTGGCAAGGCGCCCGAGCAGACGAGGTTGCGCGCCGCCTCGGCCACGGCGATCTGGCCGCCGCGATACGGGTTCAGGTAAACGTAGCGCGAGTTGCAATCCACCGTGGCCGCGATCGCCCGGTTGGTTCCGCGCAGCCGAACCACCGCGGCGTCGCTCCCCGGGCCCACGACCGTGTTCGTCCGCACCGTGCTGTCGTACTGCTCGTACACCCAGCGCTTGGACGCGACGGTCGGTGAATCCAGCAGGCGCCGCAGCGTCCACGTGGGATCGGCCTCTTCAGACTTCAGCTTGATCGTCGACGGATCGAACGCGCGCGCCTCCACGACCTCGGGGGACTCGATGCCTTCGCGGGTGTAGGTAGGGCAGGCGTCCACCAGCGGCTCGCCGGGGATATCGACCACCACCGCACCGTTCTCGCGGATCACGTACCGCCCCGTATCCGTCACGTAGCCGATGGTCTCCGCGTCCAGGTCCCACCGGCCCAGGATGGCGCGCACGTCCTCCTCGTGCCCTTCGTGCGCCACCACGAGCATCCGCTCCTGTGTTTCGCTGAGCAGAATCTCGTACGGCGTCATCCCCGTTTCGCGGACGGGAACGCGGGTGATCTCGATCTCCACACCCGTCCCGCCACGCGCCGCCATCTCCGTGGACGACGAGACAAGCCCCGCCGCGCCCATGTCCTGGATGCCGACGATGTGGCCCGAGCGGATCAACTCCAGCGACGCCTCCAGCAGCATCTTCTCGGTGAACGGGTCGCCCACCTGCACCATCGGGCGCTTGGCCTCGCTCTCCTCCGTCAGCTCCGCGCTCGCGAAGGTGGCGCCGTGGATGCCGTCGCGGCCGGTCTTCGATCCCACCGCCATGATCGGGTTGCCCACCCCGGACGCCACGCCGCGGATCAGCTCCTCCTTCTTCATCAGCCCGATGGCCATGGCGTTGACCAGCGGGTTGCCCTCGTACGCGGCGTCGAAGTACACCTCGCCCGCCACCGTGGGAATGCCCACGCAGTTGCCGTAGTCGCCGATGCCCTTCACCACGCCCGCCACCAGATACCGGACGCGGTCGCCCTCCGGCCCGTCGATCTCGCCGAAGCGCAGGGAGTTGAGGCAGGCGATGGGGCGCGCGCCCATGGTGAACACGTCGCGCAGGATGCCGCCCACGCCCGTGGCGGCGCCCTGGTACGGCTCCACGGCGGAGGGGTGGTTGTGCGACTCGATCTTGAAGGCAACCGCCAGCCCGTCGCCCACGTCGATGACACCGGCGTTCTCGCCGGGACCTTGGAGCACCCAGGGCGCCGTCGTCGGCAGCTTCTTCAGCAGGGGACGGCTGTTCTTGTAGCCGCAGTGCTCCGACCACATGGCGCTGAACACGCCAAGCTCGGTGTAGGTGGGCACGCGGCCAAGGATGTTCAGGATCAGCCCGTACTCGTGCTCGCTGATGCCGTGGTCGGCCACCAGCTCGGGGGTGATGGCCGGGTCTCCGGGGCGGGGCTGTACGGGCACGTCTCTATCCTTCTGATCGTTGGATGTCGAGCGGTCGTCCGCGCGCGTTCAGGGCGTGCGCGCGGGCGGCTGGCGCGGCGTGTCGTGGCGGCGCGCGCGGTCCACGGCGGTTTCCTCGTTCCTGCGGTCGCGCTGGTCGCGCTCGGCCGCGCGCTCCACCGAGTCGCCCTGCGTTTCGTCGGGGGTGCCGGTGGTGGTGCGCGGCGTGGTGCTGGTCGCGTCGACGTTGGGCCGGTTGGCGGGCGCACCCGTCGTCACGCCCGTTCCGCCAGTGGTGGTCGGTCCCTGGATGATGATGGTGGACCGCTCGCCATCACGCGCCTCGCGCACCTGCACGCCGTCGGTTGCGCCCTGGCCCGTGGGCGTGATGACGAGCACGTCCGCACCCGTGGTGGGCGCGGCGCTCACGTTCACACCGCCGACGATCACGCGCCCCGGAGCGGACCCGGCCGCCCGCCCGACGGCGCGCCCCCGATCATTCCCAGCGCCCGCGTCCGCGGTGACGGAGCCCGACTGTTCGCCGCCGCCCGCCGCGCCGAGTGCGTCGTCCGCACGCGGCCCGGAGAAGCGGCGAGCGCGGGTGCGCAGCACGGCGGCAATGACGCGGTCTTCGCGGAAGAACACCACGTCGTCGGAGCCGCAGCGGTTGGGGCAGCCGTTGTGGTAGTACCAGTACGTCCACTCGCCGGACGTGCGCGTGGTCGCCGGCGCGCCGAACGTTTCGCGAACCTGCTCGGGCGTCATCCCCTGCGAGATGACGGACTGGGCCTGCACGGGAGCGCTCGCCAGCAACAGGAGCGCGAGGAAGAGCCTGGTCATGGTCGCCTCCACGGGAAGGTCACGAAGCAACAGCGGCAACGAAAGCCGTCAACGCAACTGCAAGAACCCCGCACGTTTCCCTGTGCATCCACCGGCCGTTGCAGTCCCTTCGGATGGCGTTCCCCGTTGTCTACCGCGCGATGCTGAGATGGTCAGCCAGCGCCCGGAACACCGGCGCGCCGTCTGTGCTGCCCAGCAGCGGGTCTACCGCGCGCTCCGGGTGCGGCATCATCCCCAGCACGTTGCCCGCGGCGTTCACGATGCCCGCAATGTTACGCACGCTGCCGTTAGGGTTGGCCGCGGGAACGATGTTGCCCTCCGCGTCGCAGTAGCGGAACGCGACCTGCCCGTTCGCCTCCAACTCGTCGAGCACCGCGGGATCGGCGATGTAGCACCCCTCGCCGTGCGCGATGGGGATGCGCAGCACCTGCCCCATCTCGTACTCCGAGGTAAACGGCGGCTCCGCGCGCTCCACGCGGAGATGGACCGCGCGGGAGCGGAACTTCAGCGTGCGGTTGCGCACCAGGGCACCGGGGAGCAGCCCGCTCTCGCAGAGGATCTGGAAGCCGTTGCAGATGCCGGCCACCGGCCCGCCCGCATTCGCGAACTCGATCACCTCGCGCATGATGGGGCTGTGCGCGGCGATGGCCCCGCAGCGCAGGTAGTCGCCGTAGCTGAAGCCGCCGGGCAGGAACACGGCGTCCACAGACTGCAGGTCGTGCTCCTTGTGCCACAGGTACACGGCCTCGGCCTGCAGCAGCTCCTCGACGGCCTTGTAGCAGTCGTAGTCGCAGTTGGACCCCGGGAAGGTCACGACGCCGATCTTCATCCCACGTTCTCCGCGGGCGACACGGTGATGCGAAAGTCCTCGGTGACCGGGTTGGCCAGCAGCTGCCGGCACATCGCCTCGGCCGATTCGCGCGCCTGGGGCTCGCCTTCCGCCGTCAGGCTGAAGACGACGATGCGGCCCACGTGCACCTCGCCCACGCCAGAGAAGCCGAGCGAGGCTAGCGCCCCGCCCACCGCCTTGCCCTGCGGGTCCAGGATGCCGCGCCGCGGCGTCACCCGCACCTCGATGCTGTATTCCGTCACTGGTTCCCGCTGTCCATGGGTTCGCGAAGCCCCGGCTTGGGGCGCATTTCCTCGTATTCCAGCTCCCGCACGTCGTCGGCCTCGCCGTCGTCTACCTCGTCTTCCAGCGGGTCGCGGGCGGGAAGCCGCTCCTCGAAGCCGCTCAACACCGTCTTCACCAACCCGTAGGTGATGTACAGGATGCTGAAGGGAAAGAAGAAGTACGCCGGAAAGGTGAACGCCGACACCAGCGAAACGATCGCGAGGAAGATGGCGAAGCGCCCCCCCCAGGTGCGCGTGCCGAACCGCGGCACCACCGGGTACAGGACGTTGCTCACCATCAGCACGCCCAGCAGCATCAGCAGCCACCCGGCCATGCGCACCACCGGCACGTGCGGCAGCCACGCGGCCCAGAACGGCGTTTGGGTAAACGCGTAGTAGGTGGCCAGACAGGCGCCGGCCGTGGGGGAGGGAAGGCCGTGGAACGCGGCCTTGGCCGTGCCCGCCTGCTCGATGTTGAAGCGCGCCAGCCGGAACACGGCGGCCACGATGTAGAGGAAGGCGAGGATCCACGACCACTCGCCACCCGTGCTGAAGAAGGCGAAGTAGGCGATCAGTGCGGGCGCCACACCGAACGAGATGGCGTCCACCAGCGAGTCCAGCTCCTCGCCGAAGGCGCTTCCCGTGGCGGTGAAGCGGGCGATGCGGCCGTCCAGCAGGTCCATGATGGCCGCGCCCACGATCATCCATCCCGCGGTGAAGTACTGCCCGCGCGACGCGTTGACGATGGCCCAGATGCCCAGGAACAGGTTGCCCAGCGTAAAGGCGCTGGGCAGGATCACCACGCCGCGGCGCAGGCGCCGCCGCCGGGGCGACATCGAATCGACCATCATCCGGCGGCTCCGGGGTCACGCAGGGGAAAGTCGTCCAGATCCATCCCGGTCAGCCGCCGGAATGCGTCCCGATAGCGCCGCGAGGTCTCGTCCACCACCTCCGGCGGCAGGGCGGGGCCCGGCGGCGCCTTGTTCCACGCGCCGCGCGCCGTCAGCTCCTCCAGCCAGTCGCGCAGGGGCTGCTTGTCGAGCGACGGCTGCCCGCGGCCGGGCTGGTACCGGTCCGCCGGCCAGAAGCGCGACGAATCGGGCGTCAGCATCTCGTCCATCACGCGGATCGTCCCGTCGCCGTCGCGGCCGAACTCGAACTTGGTATCGGCGATGATGATCCCCGCGTGCGCCGCCATCTCGCGTCCGCGCTCGTAGAGCGTCATCGACGCGTCCCGCAGCCGCTCCGCCGCCTGAGCGCCGACGATCTCCTTCATCCGCGCGAAGGGGATGTTCTCATCGTGGCCGGACTCGGCCTTGGTGGCGGGGGAGAAGAGCGGCGTCTCCAGCCGGTCGGATTCGCGCAGCCCCGGCGGCATCGGCTCGCCGGCCAGCGTGCCGGATTCGCGGTACTCCTTCCACGCGCTGCCGCTCAGGTAGCCGCGCACCACGCATTCGACCGGGAACGGCTCCAGCTTCCGGACGAGCATGCCGCGGCGTGCCCACGACGCGCGGTGGGGCGCCAGGGCGGGGTAGCGGGCGGCGATGTGGTCGGGGTCGATGGACAGGACGTGGTTGGGCACCCGATCGGCGGTGCGCGCAAACCACCAGGCGGAGATCAGGGTGAGGACTTCGCCCTTGCGGGGAACCGGGTCCGGCATCACCACGTCGAAGGCGCTCACGCGGTCGGTAGCCACCATCAGCAGCGCGTCGCCCAGGTCGTACACGTCGCGGACCTTTCCGCGCACCCTCAGCGGAAAGGGAAGGTCGGTGCTGACCAGGGTGGCGTTCAGGATCGGGCGCTCCGTCCAGAGGGGCGTGAGGCGATTGAGGCGCGAATTTACGTGTCGGGCAGGGGCCGGGCAACCACGTTCGCGAGATGAGGGCGGAGGCCTTCGACAGGATGCGGCGCATGCCCCGGCGCCCCCCATCCCCCGACCCCTTCCCCCATACACCCCATGGGGGAAGGGGAGAAAGACACATTTGCGGGACGGGTTCGAATTCTCCTCACCCCCATGCAGTTTATGGGGGAGAGGCCGGGAGAGGGGGGCGCCTGCGATATGCGCCGGAGCCCTCCGACGCGCAGCGACCGTCTTGCGTCGGGCCGCACCCGCCCGTATATGAACCGCCAGAACCGGCCGGGGCACCGCTGCCCGGCCGCACTTTTCTTCGCCGCACGGACGGAGCGCGCGCGTGAGCGACGACGGCATCAAGGACATCACCATCATCGGCGCGGGGCCCACGGGGCTCTTCGCCGCTTTCTACGCGGGCCTGCGCGGCATGTCGTGCCGCATCGTCGACGCGCTGCCGCAACTGGGCGGGCAGCTGATGGCCCTGTATCCCGAAAAGTACATCTTCGACGTCGGCGGCCTGCCCAAGATCCTGGCCAAGGACCTGGCCAAGAACATGATCGAGCAGGGTACGCAGTTCGGCCCCGAGGTGGTGCTCGAGGCCGAGGTGCAGCAGCTGATTCCCGAGGACGGCCACATTCGCCTGGTGACGCCCCGCGGAGAGTTCCTGACGAAGACGGTGGTGATCACGGCCGGCAAGGGCGCGCTGAACCCGCGCGTGCTGGAGTGCCCGGGGTGGGCGGACCACTACTCCGACACGGGCGGCGTTCACACGCACGTGCGCCAGCCCGAGGACTTCCGCGGCAAGCGCGTGCTGATCATCGGCGGCGGCGACTCGGCGGTTGACTGGGTGCTTGGGCTGCGCGGCATTGCGCGTGAGATCACGCTGATCCATCGGCGTGACGAGTTCCGCGCGCACAGGAGCACGGTGCTGGAGATGCGGCAGGCGGCGGAGCGCGGCGACGTCACCATCCGCACGCCGTACGAGGTGGGGGAGATCAGCGGCGAGGGCGGCTGCGTGGCGCGCGTGACGCTGATCAACAACGACACCAAGGAAGCCGAGGAGCTTCACGTCGAAGCCGTCGTCGCGCTCCTGGGCTTCAAGCCGGACTTGGGGCCCATCGGCCGGTGGGGGCTGGAGCTGGAACGCAACACCATCAAGGTGTCGCAGCTGATGGAAACCAACATCGCCGGCGTGTACGCGGCGGGCGACGTGGTGCACTATCCCGGCAAGCTGGAGCTGATCGCCACGGGGTACGGCGAGGCGGCGGTGGCGGTGAACAACGCGGTGCACTACCTGAACCCCAAGGCCCGCGTGAACCCCGGCCACTCCACGAACCTCAAGCTGTTCAAGCAGGAGGACGAGGGGGAGTAGGGGCCGCGCCTCGCCGTAGAACCTGATCGCGGTTCGACTGTCTGAGGCACGTGCCTCGGGGCGCCCCCCATCCCCAGCCCTTCCCCCGCAAACCCCGCGGGGGAAGGGCGCCAGTGTGGTGCGCTCCCCGAACCCTCCGCCGCGCACCAAGGCCTGTCAGACCCTCCGCCGCGCACGAGGGCCTGTGAAAATCCTCCGCCGCGCACCAATGCCTGTCATCCTGAGGCCCAAGCGCGCCGAACCTGCCCCTGTCGCAACCTTCGCGGGCCGAAGGATCTAGCCGCGGACGGGTAATCGGCTGGGCGCGGGAGCGGCCACGGAGGCCTGGGCCTCGGACGGACGCGGGTGTCGGCCGGCGTTGGTGTTTGGGCTGGCGTTGCTGCACGAGGTGAGGTGCGCTTCGACGGTTCCGGCGCCTGCCTCGGGTCGCCCCCCATCCCCAGCCCTTCCCCCGCAAACCCCGCGGGGGAAGGGAGCCAGTGTGGTGCGCTACCCAAGCCGCCGTCGCGCACCAACGCCTGTCATCCTGAGGCCCAAGCGCGCCGAACCTGCCCCTGTCGCAACCTTCGCGGGCCGAAGGATCTAGCCGCGGACGGGTAATCGGCTGGGCGCGGTAGCGG
>NZ_DATBNB010000460.1 GCF_036554565.1 Longimicrobium sp.
CCTCCTGTCCACCCCCCACATGAGCGGGCGTGAGCAGGCGTACGTGGCCGACGCCTTCGCCACCAACTGGATCGCCCCTCTTGGCCCCCACGTGGACGCCTTCGAGGCCGAGTTCGCCCGCACCGTGGGCTCCCGCCACGCGGCCGCGCTCAGCTCGGGGACGGCGGCGCTGCACCTGGCGCTGCAGCTGGCCGGGGTGGGGCCGGGGGACGAGGTGCTGGTGAGCTCGCTGACTTTTTCGGCCAGCGTGAACCCCATCGTGTACCTGGGCGCGCGCCCGGCGTTCATCGACAGCGAGGCGCGGTCGTGGAACATGGACCCGGCCCTGCTGGCGCAGGCGCTGGAAGACCGCGCCCGCGCCGGGCGGCTCCCCGCGGCAGTGGTGGTGGTGCACCTGTACGGGCAGAGCGCCGACCTGCACCCCATCGTCGACGCCTGCGCGCGCCACGGGGTGCCGCTGGTGGAAGACGCCGCCGAGGCGCTGGGCGCCACCTACCACGGGCGGGCGCCGGGCACCTTCGGGCAGTCGGGGATCTTTTCGTTCAACGGCAACAAGGTGATCACCACCTCGGGCGGCGGCATGCTGGTGTCCGACGACGACGCCCTGGTGGCCCACGCCCGCAAGCTGGCCACGCAGGCCCGCGACCCGGCCCCGCACTACGAGCACTCCGAGATCGGCTACAACTACCGGCTGAGCAACGTGCTGGCGGCCATCGGGCGCGCGCAGCTGGAGGTGCTGGAAGAGCGGGTGCTGGCGCGCCGGGCCGTCTTCGAGTTCTACCGCCAGGCCTTGGCCGGCGTCCCCGGGCTGCGGTGGATGCCCGAGGCTTCCTGGGGCCGCCACAGCCGCTGGCTGACCTGCCTGACGGTGGACCCCGCCGAGTTCGGCGCCGACCGCGAGTCGCTGCGGCTGGCGCTGGAGGCGCAGAACATCGAGGCGCGGCCGGTGTGGAAGCCCATGCACCTGCAGCCGGTGTTCGCCGGGCTCCCCGCCTGGGGCGGCGACGTGGCGCGCGGCCTGTTCGAACACGGGCTGTGCCTCCCCTCGGGGAGCAACCTGCCGGAATCCGACCTGGAGCGCGTGGCGGAGGTGGTGCGCGCCACGGCGGGCGGGGCGGCGGCGGCGCGCCGGCAGGTGGCGTGACCGCGGGGCCGGCGGGGCGGGGCGGGGTCGCCGTCCTGGTGCTGCTGGAGCGCTACCTGCCCGGGTACAAGGCGGGCGGGCCGCTGCGCACCGTGCAGAACATGGTCGAGCAGATGGGGCCTCCATTCCGCTTCCGCATCCTTACCCGCGACCGCGACATGGGCGACGCCAGCGCCTACCCCGGCATCGTGTCGGGCGCGTGGCAGCCCGTGGGGCGGGGCGAGGCGCTGTACCTGCCTCCCCGGCAGGTGGGGCTGCGCGGGCTGCGCCGGGCCATGCGAGGCACCGGGCACGACGTGCTGTACCTGAACAGCCTCTTTTCGGCGCCCATGTCCATCGCCCCGTTGCTGCTGCGCCGGCTGCGCGCCGTCCCCGTGACGCCGGTGGTGCTGGCGCCCCGGGGCGAGCTTCACCCCGGCGCGCTGTCGGTGGGCGCATGGGGCCGGTGGGTGCCCCGCGGCCTGGCCGGGCGCCTTCCCTCGCCCAAGTACCTGAAGAAGCGCGTGTACATCGGCCTTTCCCGGGCGGCGGGGCTGTACCGCGGGGTCACGTGGCAGGCCTCGAGCGAGGACGAAGCGGCCGAGATCCGGCGGCGCATGGGAACGCGCGCCGTGGTCGTGGTGGCGCCGGACCTGGTGGCGGCGCCCGCGCCCTCCGCCGGGCTCCGTGCACCCAAGCGGGCGGGGGTGGTGCGAGCCATGTTCCTGTCGCGCATCGACCCCAAGAAGAACCTGGCGTACGCCATCGCACTCCTCGGCGCGGTCCGGGGGCGGGTGGAGCTCGGCATCTACGGACCGGTGGGCGACCCCCTCTACTGGGCGCGGTGCCGCGCCCTGTTCCAGGCCCTGCCGCCGCACGTGGAAGTGCGCTACCACGGCCCGGTGCAGTCCGACCGGGTGGGGGCGCTGATGCGCTCCTACGACGTGTTCCTGCTCCCCACGCTGGGCGAGAACTTCGGGCACGTGGTGGTGGAGGCGCTGGTGCAGGGGTGTCCCGCGCTGATCAGCGACCAGACGCCGTGGCGGGGGCTGGAGGCGGTGCACGCCGGGTGGGACCTGCCGCTGGACCGCCCCGCGGCGTTCGTGGCCGCCCTGCAGCGGGTGGCCGACATGGGCCCCGACGAGCACGCCCGCTGGTCGGCCGGCGCCGCGGCGCTGGGCCGGCGCCGGAGCGCCGACCAGTCGGCGCTCCGGCTGAACCGCGAACTGTTCTTTCGGGCCGCCGGGCGGCAGCCCGGGGCCTCGCGGGAGATGGAGCCCCGGCACGCGCCGCGGCCGCGCGGGCTGGCCGCGTCGGGGCTGTCGCGCGGCGGGGGCCGGGGCTAGCTTTCACGGCGCCGCCGCCGCGACGGCGGCCGCGCATCCGCTTTCCTGAATTGCACTTTCGCACAACGATGCAACCAAACGCCGATTCGCCCTTCGCCGAGCCCAAGATCGTCCCCAAGCCGTGGGGCCGGGAGGTCTGGTACGCCCACGAAGACCGCTACGCCGGCAAGGTGCTGGAGGTCACGGCCGGACACGCCCTTTCGCTGCAGAAGCACGAGCGCAAGCAGGAAACCATGCTGCTGCAGAGCGGCCGGCTGCGCTTTCACTTCAACGGCGTGGACTACGAGATGTCGCCCGGCCAGTGCATCACCGTGCGCCCCGGCGACGTGCACCGCATGGAGGCGCTGGAAGACTCGGTTCTCCTCGAGGTGAGCACCCCCGAGCTGGACGACGTGATCCGGCTCGAGGACCGCTACGGCCGGGGCTGAGCCCCGCCGTGCAGACGCATCCGCCATGACGCTGATCGTGACCGGCGGCGCCGGGTTCATCGGGGGCCACGTCTGCCGCCGCCTGCTCGACGC
>NZ_DATBNB010000461.1 GCF_036554565.1 Longimicrobium sp.
CGTCGTGCGGGGCGTGGTGGTGCGCGGCGAGGGCGTTCCCACGCTGCCCGGGAGCGGCGTAGCCACGGAATCCCCCGCGCGGCGCCGGGCCTCCAGCTCCGGCCAGTCGATCCCCTTTTCGCGCAGGTCGCCCACACCCACCGTGTCGGGATCGTACGACCCGGCCGGGATGTCGTAGGCGTAGGCGCCCACCTCCTCGTCCATCCATGCCGTGTCCATCGACATCCCGGCGTACGCGCCGGGGTCGCAGATGGGGCGCGGCGGGCGCGAGTTCACGAAGTATTCCGTGTACGTCTCCCCCCGCGCCGGGCACGACGGGTCCACCGCGAAGCCCGTGGCCCGGTCCACCGTTTCCGTGAGCACGCCACGGGGCGGGCTCCACGCCGGGGGCATCTTCCGGTTGGCGTAGATGCGAGACATCATCCGACCCCACACCGGCGCGGCGATGGTGCCGCCCGACGCGCCGCGCACGATGGTGGCCGGCCGGTCCAGCCCGAACCACACCGCGCCCACCAGGTCCGGCGTGTAGCCGACGAACCAGATGTCGGTGGCGCCGTTGGTCGTTCCCGTCTTCCCCGCCGCCGGGCCGCGGAAGCCCGCGCCGCGCACCGGGGTGCCGGTGCCGCGGTCCACCACGTCGCGCAGCATGCTGGTGAGCACGAACGCCGCCGCCGGGTCTACCGCCCGCTCGCGCCGGGGCGCCGCCTCGTACAGCACCTCGCCCTTGCTGTCCTCGATGCGTTGGATGACGTACGGGTCGGTCATGTTGCCGCCGTTGGCCAGCGCGGCGTAGGCCGACACCAGCTGGATGGGCCGCACCTCGGCCGAGCCCAGCGCCGTAGACGGGACGTTGGGGATGTCGGTGGTGATGCCCATCTCCCGGGCCTGGCGGATGACGTCGCCCATCCCCACCTGCTGCGCGATGCGCACCGTCACCGTGTTCTTGGAGCGCGCCAGGGCATCGCGCATGGTGATGGGTCCGTCGTAGCGGCCCGTGTAGTTCTTGGGCTCCCACGTTCCGCCGCCGGACAGGGCCAGCTTCAGCGGCGAGTCGTCGAAGCGCGTGGTGGGCGCCACGCTCTGCTCCAGCGCGGCCAGGTACACGAACGGCTTGAAGGCCGACCCGGGCTGGCGCATCCCCTGGTACACGCGGTCGAACTTGCTGTCGTCGTAGTCGCGCCCGCTGACGAGCGCGCGCACGGCCCCCGTTTCGGCCTCCATCACCACCGCGAAGCCCTGCAGGTACGCCGTGGCGCCCTCGTCGGTCTCGCCCTTGGCCTCGGGGTAGGTGGGGTGGCGGTACGCGCCGAAGCGGCCCGCCTCGATGGCGTCGGCCTGGCGCGCCATCTCTTCCTCGGCCGCGCGCTGGGCCACGGGGTCGAGCGTGGTGTAGATGCGAAGCCCGGCGGTGAGCAGCTCGGCGGGCACGCGCTCCTCCAGCTCGCGGCGCACGCGCTCCTGGAAGTACGAGCCGCGCTGCGACGAGGGCGGGCGGCGGGCCAGGCGAATGGGCGAGGCCTGCGCCTCGGCGGCCTGCGCGGGGGTGATGTGCCCGCCCTTGGCCATCTCTCGAAGCACCAGGTCGCGGCGCTTCTTTGCCCGCTCGCGGCTTTCGCGGGGGTTGATGCGCGAGGGCGACTGCGGAAGCCCGCCGATGAGCGCCGCCTCGGCCAGCGTCAGCCGGCTGGCCGGCTTGCCGAAGTACGTGCGCGCGGCCGCATCCACCCCGTACGCGCCCTCGCCCATGTACACGTGGTTCAGGTACAGCTCCAGGATCTTGTCCTTGCTGAACGCCCCCTCGATCTGCCGGGAGATGCGCACCTCCAGCACCTTGCGGCGCAGGGACTGCTCGCGGTAGTTCAGCTGGTCGGGAAAGAGGTTGCGGGCCAGCTGCATGGTGATGGTGCTGCCGCCCTCCTCCACCCCACCCGCCCGCACGTTGCGGAAGAGCGCGCCCAGAAAGCGCTTCCAGTCTACTCCGCCGTGGCTGTAAAAACGGCGGTCCTCCACCGAGAGGACCGCCAGGGGCATGTACTTGGGCATGGAATCCAGCGGCACGATGCGGCGGTTGACGCTGGCCAGCGTGCCCATGGACTTGCCGTTCATGTCGAACAGCTGCGAACCCTCGGCCTGGTACTTTTCCAGGTCGCCCACCGGGGCGCATCCGCCGAAGCCGCACGGGGCGAACCACAGCCACCCGAAGGCGCCCAGCCCCAGCGCGGCGAAGATTCCAAGACCGATCAGCAGCTTCCGTCGCAGGGGCATATCGGGTACTCCGAGAGTGTGTCGTTACGGTTTCGCGCCCCCCGGTGCAGGAGTCACGAAGTCTTCCGGCCGGGGCACGCGCGGCTGGTTGGGAAACACGGGCCGTCCCGGCAGCTCGGGAGTGGGATCCACGAAGATCATGGACGGCGTCGGCGCGCTCCGCGGGCAGACGGGCTCGGGCAGGTGCCGCGCCGAAAAGAAGTCCGGCGTTCCCCCGCCGCACCCCTCGGCCATCACGCGCCCTCCGCTGACCCTTCGCACCACCACGTCGGCGGGCCGCTTCCACGGCTCCGGCGGCTTGCGTCTGGCGTATTCCGTACGCATAACCCGCGCCCACACCGGCACCGCCAGCAGGCCGCCCGTGGCGTTCGGCATGATGGTGCGCGGGTTGTCGAAACCCATCCACACCCCCGCCAGCACCTCGGGGGTGTAGCCCACGAACCACACGTCGGTGCTGCCGTTGGTGGTGCCCGTCTTTCCCGCCGCGGGCACGTCCCACGACAGGCCGCCGATGGCGGGATCGCGCGCCGGGGCGCCGGAGCCGCGGTCCACCACCTCGCGCAGCATGTCGGTGAGGATCCACGAGATGCCGGGCGCCACCGCCTGCCGCGGCGGGGGTGCGGGCTCCCACAGCACCTGGCCGCGGTGGTTCTCCACGCGCACCACGTAGCGCGGCTCCACCCGCCATCCGCCGTTTCCGAAGGCCGCGTAGGCGCCGATCATGTCCAGCGGGTACACCCCCGCCGAGCCGATGTACACGGAGGGATAGCCGGGGATGCGCGTTTCCAGCCCGGTGCGCGCGGCCAGGTCGCGAACCTTCGCGATCCCCGTCTCGCGCCCCAGGCGGATGGCGGCCCGGTTGCGCGAATAGCGCAGCGCCGACCGCAGCGACGCCCATCCGCCCCCGCGCCCCTCGTAGTTGCGCGGCGTCCACACCTCGTTCCCCACCTGGATGGAGAGGGGGGCGTCGGAGATGCCGGACAGCGGCGAGCGGCCGTTTTCCAGCGCGGCCGCGTACACGAACGGCTTGAACGACGACCCGGGCTGGCGAAGGGCCTGCGTGGCGCGGTTGAACTGCGACTGCTTGAAGTCGCGCCCACCCACCATGGCGCGGATCAGCCCCGTGTGCGGGTCCATCACCACCACCACGCCCTGCAGGTAGGGCGTGTGGGTCACCGGCTGGCCGGGCTTGAGCCCCTGCGTGAACTTCTCGTAGGTGGGGTGCGTGTAGCCGCCGAACGCCCCCCGTTCCACCTGCCGGATCTGCTCTTCCAGCCCGCGCTCGGCCTCGGCCTGCAGCACGGGGTCGATGGCGGTGTGAATGCGCAGCCCGCCGGTGTACAGCAGCTCGCCGAACTGCTCCTCGAGCTCGCGCCGTACGGATTCCACGAAGTACGGGGCCTTGATGGCGCCGCCCGGGGGCGAGAGGGCGATGGGCTCGCGGCCGGCCTGGTCTGCCTGGTCGCGGGTGATGAGGCCCATGTTGGCCATGGCGCTCAGCACGATTTTGCGGCGGGCCTCGGCCCTTTCGGGATGCTGCCGCGGGTTGTAGGCGGTGGGTGCCTGGGGAAGGCCGGCGAGCACCGACACCTCCTGGTAGGTCAGGTCGCGCGCGCGCTTGCCGAAGTAGGTGCGCGACGCCGCCTCGATGCCGTAGGCGCCGGCGCCCAGGTAGATGTGGTTCAGGTACAGTTCCAGGATGTGGCGCTTGCTGAAGCGCCGCTCCATCTGCATGGCCAGCTTGATCTCGGCGAACTTGCGCCGCACGCTGGTCTCGTTGGCCGGCAGCTGCTGGGGGAACAGGTTGCGCGCCAGCTGCATGCTGATGGTGCTGCCGCCGGGGCCGCCCCATCCGCGGATGATGTTATCGCGCACCGCGCCGATCATGCGCACGGGGTCTACGCCCTCGTGCTCGAAGAAGCGGCGGTCCTCGACGGCCACGAAGGCCATGTACACGTGCCGCGGCAGCGAGTCGATGTCTACCACGGTGCGGCGCTCGCGGAAGAACTGGCCCAGCACCGCGCCGCGTGCGTCCAGCACCAGGCTGGCCTGCCGCGGGGCGAAGCTGGCGATCTGCTCGGCCGAGGGGCAGGTGCCGGCGCACGCGCGCGTCCACGCCGCCACCACGCCGCCGGTGCTGCACGAGCCCATGCCCAGCGCGGCCAGCCCAATGACCAGCTTGCGTTCCGCCGGGTTGCCCCACGCGCCGCGCAGCCTTGTCCATCCGTCCACGATCCGCTCGCGCCACAGCTCCGGCCGCGCGAACTTCTTCCACTCAGTAGCCAACGGTTCGCCCCGCCTTCTTCGGGTGAGTCCGCATCTGTCGCAACCATAGAGTCATGGCGGATACATAGATACACGCTCGGGAGGGCAGGGGAAAGGGAAGTGCGTGAGTGCGTGAGTGCGGAAGTGCGTGCGCGGCACGTACGAGCCCCGGGCGCGGAAGCGGAGGTCCCGGCCCTGCTGGGGCGACTGAAGTCGCGGCAACGACGGCCCAAAGTCCGCCTTCGCGGACTGCACGCGCAGCCGGGTGCGCCAGGCCGGCCGAAGCGCAGTTCAGGTCTCCCCCTCCCCTGCGCAGCGGGGGACGGGGGCCGGGGGGAGGGGGCTCCCAAGGCATGCGAGGCGCCCCGTCGAACCTCGATCGAAGTTCTCCTCTCTCCCGCGCAGTTTGCGGGGGAGAGGCCGGGAGAGGGGGCGGCCGCGGCCTGCACCGGCCGCCAGTCGAACCTCGATCGACGTTCCCCCCTCTCCCGGCGCAGTTTGCCGGGGGAGGGGCCGGGGGAGGGGCCCACCCGACGAATGCACGAACGTCCGTCGATCCGCCCCGATCCCCGACGCACGAAAAGCCCTCCCCCGCGCGGACGCGGGGGAGGGCTTTTCACTTCGTGTGGCGTGGACCTACAGCCAGGTGCGCACGGCCAGGGCGACGACCAGGACTCCCATCAGGCTCAGGAAATCCAGCCGCAGCACGAGCGGCCCCAGTGTAAACCCAACAGCCACCAGGTCGATCACCAGCGGGCCGAAGGCCGCCGCCACCGACGTGGTGAAGAACGCGCGCGCGGTGCTCTCGGGCATGAACCGGATGGCCAGCTCCGAAAGCAGCGCTCCCAGCAGCAGCCCAACCAGCACCACCACGAGCACACGGCCCGCGCGACGGCGTGTGGCGACGCTCATCTATTCTCCCCCCAACCCGTTCGAAATTGGCTCCCTCGATCTCGCCCCGAGCGCAGGCAAGAGCAGTGCCCCCGCATCAGCGGCGGCGCTCGATGGCGTAGACGATACTGTCGCGCAGGGCTTCCAGCGCGGGTCCCTCGGGGAGCCCGTCCAGCGCCTCGCCGGCGCGCTGCGCGCACTCCATGGCCTGCGCGTGCGCGTATTCCAGCCCGCCCTGCGCCTTCACGATCTCCACCACCCCCGCGATCATGGCGTCGCTGGGCTCGGGGTGCGCGAACAGCGCCTCCACCTCGGCACGCTCGCCCGGCGACAGGCGCGGCAGCGCGTAGATCAGCGGCAGCGTCACCTTGTGCTCGCGCAGGTCCAGCCCCGTGGGCTTGCCGGTCACCGCCGAGTCGGCCGTGTAGTCCAGCAGGTCGTCGGCGATCTGGAAGGCCAGCCCCAGCTCGCGGCCAAAGGTCTTCAGCGCCAAGCGGTGCGCCGGGGCGCCTGTCAGCGCGCCCAGCTCGCAGGCAGCGCCCATCAGCGAGGCCGTCTTGCTGTCGATCAGGCGGTAGTAGTCGGCCTCGGAAAAGTCCAGCGCGTCGTGCGACGAAAGCTGGCGCATCTCCCCCACCGTCATGGCGTTCGCCGCGTCGGCCAGCACCTGGATGGGCTCCAGCTTGCCCAGCCGGGTGATCTCCATCAGCGACCGCGTGTACAGGTAGTCGCCCATGATGATGGCCACCTGGTGGCTCCACAGGGCGTTCACCGTGGGCATGCCGCGGCGCAGCACCGAGTGGTCCACCGCGTCGTCGTGCACCAGGGTGGCCAGGTGCACCAGCTCCACGATGGCGGCCAGCGTCTCGGCCTGGGGCGACTGCTCGCCCTCGACGTTGTCGCACAGCAGCAGCAGGCTGGGGCGGAACAGCTTGCCCCGGATCTTCAGCAGGTACTCGTTGACCGTTTCCACCGGGGCGAAATCCGACACCACGATCCGGCGGATTTCGTCGACGACGCCATCCACACGCTCCCGGATGGGGGCCTGGATGTCGGCGAGGCGGGGAACGGCGGTGCGCGCGGTCATGCGTGGCGGATGGGCTTCTGGCTCATGGGTTTCCGCGAAAGCTAGGGGGCGCGCCGCCCGTCGTCAAACCTACGCCGCCCCACGGCTTGCGCGCAGCCGGTCTACCCGCTGCGCCGTGTCGCGGAAGCGGATGTCGACCGACACCACGCGCTCGTAGTACTCCAGCGCCGTGTCCGGCCGGCCGGTGCCTTCTTCCACGCGGCCCAGCAGGTACAGCACCCCCACCAGGTCGCCGTCGGCCACCCCGGGCAGCTTCAGCGCGCGGTCCAGCACGCGGCCGGCCACCGCGTACTGCGTCTTTTCGACGAAGCACTGGCCCAGCAGCTCCAGCGTGGCCAGCGGCTTGGCCCCGCCGCGCAGCGCCACCTGGAACTCGGAGATGGCTTCGTCGATCAGCCCCATCTCCATGAAGGCCACGCCCAGGTCGTAGTGGCTGGCGTTGTCCTCGACGTCGATGTTCTCGGCCACCTTCTGGCGGAAGCTGGCCAGCATCTCGGCGAAGTCTTTGTCCTCGTCGCCGCTGGGCTCCTTTTCCTCGACGATGAAGCGCGTGGACGCCTCGCCCTCGTCGTCGTCGCCCAGGATCAGCGCGCCCAGGTCCACGTACTCGTTTTCCGGCGGGGCCGCGGGGGCGGGCGACGGGGCGGCCGGATGGGCGGGCGCGGCAGCCGGAGGCGCGGCGGGGGCCCGCGGGGCCGGGGCGGCGGGCGCCGGGGCGAGCTGCGCGGCGGCGGCGCGCGCCTCCACGTTGTGCGGGTCCAGCTCCAGCACGCGCTTGAACACCGCCGCGGCCTTGCCGTCGTGCCCGTGGCGCGCGAAGTGGCGGCCCAGGTCCAGGTACGCCTCCACCTGCGGCTCGGGCCGGCCGCTGCGGAAGGCGTACTCCACCCGCTTCTGCAGCAGCAGGCCGTCGTCCGGCCGCAGCCCGATGAGCGCCGTGATGGGCGCCACCGCCTCGTAGTACATCCCCCGGGCCGCCAAGGCGCGGTGGGCGTTCTCCAGCACCCCTTCCACGTCGTGGGCCAGCCCGCGGGCGCGCAGCTCGCGGACGAGCTCGTCGCGCGAAGCCTCGTCGGCGGGCTCGGCGGCCACGTGGGCGCGCAGGTCATCCAGCCGGTCCACGGTTGGCACGAACGCCGGCTCCGGGTCCGGCGCCCGGCGGCGCGCGGGTGCACGGCGCGTGGCGGGCGGGGGAGGAGGCGCGGCGGGCTCGTCATCGAAGCTCATCAGCGGCAGGTCGCCGCCGCCATCCTCGCCATCCTCGTCTTCGTCGTCCATCAGCGGCAGCCGGCCGCCGTAGCCGCCGGCGTCTCCGTCGAAGTCGCCGCTGTCCATCAGGGGTAGGTCGCCCCCGCCGTCCTCCCCGTCGTCCAGCCCCATCAGCGGCAGCGGATCGCCCGCGTCCTCCTCGTCCCCAAAGCCGGCGAGCGAAATCCCGCGGCCGCCGTCCTGGTCGTCCCCGTCGTCCGGGGAGGAGAAGTCGAGCGAGGTGGGCTCGAAGTCCAGCGTGCCCCCGTCCAGCCCCATCAGC
>NZ_DATBNB010000462.1 GCF_036554565.1 Longimicrobium sp.
CGCCCCAGCACAGCCGAGGACGCACCCACCCCCGAAGTGTGCGGGCCAGTGTCGTTCGCCTGGGCCGCAGGATGACAGCGCCGGGCGCATCCGGCCTGTCCGGCGCGAGAGGCGCCGCCTTGTGAGCGCGGCGCGCGGCGGCTACGATTGTGGCCCCGGTGAACGGGCGAGAACCGCCCCCATGCACCGGTGTACCGACACCGCCGCCCGACGCCGCGGCCGCAGTCCCCCAAGCCGACCGAACCTACGCCATCATGGCCAAGAATAAGAAGCCCAAGATTTCGCCCGAAGAACGGCACCGCCAGCTTCAGGACCAGGTGCAGGCGCTTCCGTACGTGATCGCCGACTTCGAAGCCAAGGGCCAGAAGCGCAAGGCGTTCATGGTCAAGTACGTCGCCGGCCCCATCATCCGCATGATGAAGCGCCTGATGGACCGGCAGCGCTACAAGGGCACCGAGGGCCAGAAGCTCAAGCAGGCCGAGCAGATGAAGCGGCACCTGGAAATGCGCCGCAAGCAGGTGGAGTTCATGCAGGGCGAAATGGCGCGCCAGCAGAAAAAGGCGCAGAAGCGCAACAAGGCGCGCTAGTCCGCGCTGGCCGGCTCCACCCGCGCGCCGCGCTCCCGCTCCGGGGGTGCGGCGCGCGGCGCTTCGTCCCCGGGAGCCCGGTCGCGCAGCACCGCCGCGCAGGGCAGCCGCGGCCACTCGTCCGCCGGCCACGCATCGAAGTGCCCTGCCCGTGCCGGCAGCGAGGCTCCCGCCTCGGACGAGGCCGCCAGCAGGAAGTTCTGCCGCTCGGGATAGTCGCGCCCCAGCTGGTGGTACAGCCGCACCGCCGGGAAGACGGCGGCCAAGGTGTGCACCGTGGACCAGAACCGGCACTCCCCCACCCCCGCCGCCACCCCGATCACGTTCACCAGCACCAGCCCGCCCGGCTTCAGCAGCGCGCGGAACCCCTCCAGCGCCTCCACCGTCGCGAGATGCGCGGGCACCATCTCGTCGCCCCCGTACACGTCCACCACCAGCCGGTCGTAGCCGCCCCGCGGCAGGGCCGACGCCACCGCCCGCGCATCGCCGTGCAGGATGGCCAGCCCGTGCTCCGGCCGCAGCCCGAACCAGCGGTAGGCGGCACGGGTGATGGCGGGATCCAGCTCCACCACCGTGATCCGCGCCCCCGGATCGTCCTCCGCGATGCGCCGCGGCAGGGTGCAGGCGCCTCCGCCCAGGAAGAGGTAGGCGGAGCCATTCGAGGTGGTGTCGCGGAGCAGCCGCTCCGCCGCCGCGATGTAGCCGAAGGTGGGCGCGCCCGTGCGCTCCAGCTCGCCCGACTCCAGCTCCTCGTTCACGTACAGGCGCAGCTCGGGCTGGCGCTTGCCGCCGGGGTGTACCATCTCGGCGACGCGGACCACGCCGTACGGCGTTTCCTCTTCGTGAAGCACCCGCTCGCCGCCGGACGCCGCGACGGGCATCTCGCGGGGAAAGACGAGGGGAAAGGTGAGCAGTGCGCCCACCCCCAGCAGCAGCGGCCCGGGACTGAAGGCCGGGATCAGCACCAGCCCGCCCATCACTGCGCCGCCGGCCAGGCCCAGCAGCACGGCCAGCACCGTCTCCTCCACGCCGCGCGCGGCGGGCGAGCGGCCGGTGCGCTCATCCTCGTCTTCGTCTGCACCCGCGGCGTGGAACTCGGCGGACCAGGCGGTGAGCGCCGGGAGGAGGAAGCCGATGGCGTACACCGGCACGCCTACGAGGAACAGCAGCGCCAGCGCGCGCGCCGTGCCTCCGAAGCGCTCCCAGCCGAAGTGCACCCACAGCGTGCCGAAGCCGCCGGCCAGTGCCAGGGCGATGCCCGCGCCCACCCAGCGCCAGGTGGGGGGCTGGCCGGTGCGCGCGCCGGGCGAGCCGGCCCACACGCCGGCGGCGAGGGCGGCGGCAAAGGTGGCCACCAGCCCGCCCGCGGCCGAAAGCACCCCCTGCGCCTCGTACAGGATCAGGCTGCCGGCCGCGAACGCGGCGATGCCGAGCGCCACCCCGGCCAGGGCGGCGCGGGCCAGGACCCCGGTTGCGGGCCTGCGCGATTCAGTGGCTGAAACGGCCGTATCCTCCACGATAGTACAGCAGCGGGGTTCCTTCGCGCGCACCGGCGGAGAGCACTTCGCCGATGAAGATGGTGTGGTCGCCGCCGGGAAGGGCGGCGTGCACGCGGCAGTCCACCCAGGCCAGCGCGTCGTCGAGCACCGGCGCGCCGGT
>NZ_DATBNB010000463.1 GCF_036554565.1 Longimicrobium sp.
GCGGTCCACGTGCGACTCGGCCGCCAGGTGCATCACCGCCGAGGGGCGGTGCTCCGCGAACACGCGCCGGATCTCCTCGGCGTCGCAGATGTCCACCTGCTCGAAGGCGAAGCCGGGGAGCCCCGCAACCGGCTCCAGCCCGTCCAGGTTACCCGCGTAGGTCAGGCAGTCCACCACCACCACCGGGGTGCCGCGGCCGCCCACCAGCTCGCGCACCAGCGCCGAGCCGATGAACCCGGCGCCGCCCGTCACCAGCACCGGCCCCGTGTTTCCGTCGCCGTTACGCATGGGTGCGGCCTCCCTCCGGCAGCGAGCGGGCGGCCTCCGTCGTCGCGCGGGATGAGGGAAGGTGCACGCCAATGTGCACAGCGTGGCGAGAAAGGCGTGCTCGTGACGCCGGCCCGGTACGAGTCATCGCGGGGGATTGTCGGAGGCGAAGGAGGGGACTGCAACACCTGCACGTAACAGAGATGGGCATATTATGTGTGTCGAGGCGGGTCCCTGTCAAGCAAAACGAATCCGGGTTTCCGGCCTGGAGCTGCTCCGAGGGATTGGCGGATTGGGGCCGGGGGTGGGACTGCTGCATGGCCGGGCACTGCGGCGCGTGGGACTGCGTGCGACGAAGGCGCCGCCCTTCCCGCGCGGGCGGCGCCGACGGGGGCGCCGCACCCCGAACATGCGCGCGCGGCCCGTGCGCACGTCTGCTGATGTGGATGTGCGCACGGGAGCAGCGGCTTCGTGTGGCCTGCCCCTCAGCCGAGGGGGATGCCGGTCTGCCGGGCCACGCGCTCCAGCGCCTCCACCATCGCGGGGTCGGTTACCGCACCTTCCCGCCCTGCTCTTCCGCCGGTATGTTTCCTGAGGCGTCGTATTACGGCAGTGCTCCCCTGGGCGCTCCTCCTCATCGCCTTCCCTACGCTGGCTCAGGCACCGTCGAGGACCACCTCCTTCCTGGCGCCTTGATCGTCTCGCGAACCGTGCTCGCCCCCAGCTCGTGACCTCCGAAAGAACGCATTCCGTTGCCCCACCCGTGGCTGAGCCGGCTCCGAACGGCGGGCTTCGCTCGCGCGGCGAGTGGCGGTTCCGGCCAGACATCGAGGGGCTGCGGGCCATCGCCATCCTGGCTGTGGTGCTGTACCATGCAGGCGTGCCGAACGTGCCCGCGGGTTACCTGGGCGTCGACGTGTTCTTCGTCCTTTCCGGGTTCCTGATCTCCGGCATCCTCCTGAGCGAGGCGGCGACCGGGACGATTTCTCTCCGCGCGTTCTGGGCCCGGCGGGCGCGGCGGCTGCTTCCCGCGGCGGCTGTGCTCATCCTGGCCGTCCTGGCCGTCGATGCAGTGCTCGCCTCGCCCATGGAGCGCACGCCGCACGCCCGGAGCGCCGTCGCGGCCTCGCTGTACGCCTCCAACATCCTCTTCGCCCTGCGCAGCCGGTTGTACTTTGGCCCGGAGAGCGGGCGCGATCCGCTGCTGCACACCTGGTCGCTGGGCGTGGAAGAGCAGTTCTACCTGCTCTTCGCGCCACTGGTGCTCTTCCTGGTGATGGGGGGCGGGGCCGCGGGGCTTCGCCGCCGCTTCGCCGTGGTGGTGGGCGCGGGCACGGCCGTGTCCTTCGGACTGTGTCTGGCAGCGGCGCGCGAGGCGCCGGCATGGGCGTTCTACCTCCTTCCCACGCGCGCCTGGGAGTTCGGGGCCGGGGCGCTGTGTGCCCTGGCCGTCGGCGGCCGGAGCCGCGGCGCGCGGACGTGGGAGGTCGTCGCGGGGCTGGGCGCCCCCGGCCTGGTCGGGGCGATGCTGCTGGATCCCGGCGGCACCTCGCTCTCGCACCCCGGCACGGCCACTCTTCTGCCCGTGCTCGCCACGGTGGCGATCATCCTGGCGGGCGGCACCGGCTCGCCGCCCCGGGTGTCGCGGGTGCTGGCACGCCCCTCGTTCCGGCTGCTCGGACGCCTGTCGTACTCATGGTACCTGTGGCACTGGCCCGCGCTGGTGTTCCTGAAGCTGGAAGTGCCGGCCGCCTCCGTGGGCCTGCGCCTGGCGGTCGCGGCGGCGGCGCTCCTCCCGGCGGCGCTCACCTACGCCCTGGTCGAGAACCCGGTTCGCTACCACGGAGCGTTCCAGCGCCGCCCGGGGCTGGCGATCGTGGGTGCGGCGCTGCTTACGGTGATCCTCGCCGGTGCTGCCTTCGCCGCGGGCGCCCTGGCGGAACGCGCCTACCGCTCCCCGCGCATGGCGGCCGTGCGCGAGGCGGGGCGGAAGCCGGACCGGGCCGCGCTCGGGTGCAGAGTGCTGAATGCTCCCTTCCTGGCGAGGGAGTGCGGAACGGGCGCGGGTGACGATCCCCTCGTGGTCCTGTTCGGCGATTCGCACGTCGGCCATTGGCTCCCGGCCTTCGTACCGCTGGCGGAGCGGCGCGGCTGGCGGGTGCTGATGGTGACCCGGGGCGGCTGCACGGCCCCCACGGTAACGGTGCTGCTCCGGGTGGCGCCGCTTTCCGGCAACCGCGACTGCGACGCGTGGCGCGCGGCCGCGCTGCGCTGGATCGCCGGCCAGCGGCCGCACATGGTGGTTCTCGGCAGCAGCCGCGACCGGACCATCCACGTGGGCGGGGACCGCTACCTGGCCGCGGACAGCACCGTCGAAGGCCGAAGGCGCTGGGCGGCCGGGCTGCGGCATACGGTCGAGCAGGTGCTGCCGTCCGGCGCCCGGGTAGTGGTGCTGCAGGACACGCCGCTGCCCGGCTTCGACGTGCCCGACTGCATCGCGCGGCACCTGGACCGTCCCGAGCAGTGCGACGTGCCCGCCGCGCGTGCCGTGGACCATCGGCTGGCCCGGGCCGAGCGGGAAGCGCTCGCCGGGTTGCACGGCGTTTCCTACATCGACATGAGCCCCGCCATCTGCGGCCCGCGCGTCTGCCGCGTGTACGTCGACGGAGTGATCCGCTTTCGCGACACCGACCACCTGTCCACCCGGTTCGCGGCAGCCCTCGCGCCCCGGCTCGACGCGGCGCTGGACGGAGGCGGCCCGCGGTGAGATCCACGCCGGGGCCCGTCGGGGCTTCCTCGCGCGCGCGGCTCGTGCGCACGTCCACGCTACGGACGTGCGCTGCCCACGGGCGCCCGCGGCTTCGTGTGGCCTGCCCCCTCAGCCGAGGGGGATGCCGGTCTGCCGCGCGACGCGCTCCAGCGCCTCCACCACCGCCGGGATGAGGGGAACGCCCTCGCGCCGCCGCACCTCTTCGGCGCGGCGGTTGGGATCGCCGGGGATCATGGGGCCCGAGGTGCCGGCCGCGGGGCGCGTCGCCCGGAGCGTGCGGATCCAGTCGTCCACCTGGCGTCCGAACTCCTCCGGGTCGGCGAAGCCGGCCACCTGGAAGGCGCCGAACAGGTGCCCCACCCCCTTGCCCACGGTCCGCGCGGGCGGCGGCAGGTGGGCGGGGAAGGGAGGCGCGAAGGGTCCCCAGCTGGCACCCCCCAGCGGCCCGCAGAGCAGGTCCACCATCGCCCCCAGGCAGTACCCCTTGTGCGCGCCGCGCTCGCGGTCGGACCCCAGCGGAAGGAGCGCGCCTCCGTTCAGCATGGCGTGCGGATCGGTGGTCATCCGGCCGTCGCGGTCGATGGCGCACCCTTCGGGGATGGAGGTTCCCTGCCGCGCCGCGTGCTCCACCTTGCCGAAGGCGAAGGCGCTGGTGGTGAGGTCGATGACCACCGGCGGCTCCTCCAGGGCGGGGAAGGCGATGGCCAGGGGGTTGGTCCCCAGCATCTTTTCGGCGCCCCACAGCGGCGCCACCTGCGGCGGGGAGTTGGTCATCGCCCAGCCGATCAGGCCGCGAGGGAGCGCCTGCAGCGGGTAGTACTCGCCCGCCCCGAAGTGGTTGCTGTTCCCCACGGCCACCCAGCCGGTCCCCACCCGCTCCGCCTTTTCCATCGCCAGCTCGTTGGCGCGCGGGCCCACCACCAGCCCCAGCCCGTTGTCGCCGTCCACCGTGGCCGTGGCGGGCGTTTCGCGCACCGTCCGGACGTTCGGGCGTGGGTTGATGCGCTCCTGCGCGAGCATTTCCACGTACTGCGGCAGCCGGGCCACCCCGTGCGTGTCGATGCCGCGCAGGTCCGCGCTGCTCAGCACGGCCGCCGCCAGCTCCGCGTCCGCGGCCGGCACCCCGAAGGTCTGCAGCACGCGCGAGGAGAACTCGCGCAGCAGCGCGGGCTCGAACGTCTTGTCCGCCGCGGCGGGCGGGATGTTGGGCACTGCGGTCACGTTCACTCTCGTTCTCTCCGCTCCCCGCCGCCACTCCGGGCGCGGGGCGAGCCGGAGCGCGCACCGGCCCGTGCACCCGTGCGCAGGAAACGCGGGAGCGGCGGTAGGGCGGAGCAAGGTGGAATCACGTTCCAGGACAGTCAATCAGGTACAGGACGGCCGGCTCTTCGTCAACCGCCTGGTCTCCCGGCGTCCCCAAAGGGTGTGCTCTCGGGCCGCGACGGCAGCGTCGGCCCTGGCGAAACGTCCGCGTGGGCCTCACACGCGGGCGTTCCGGGAAGCGCGCGGAGGGCGCGTCGGGTTGACACGGCAGAAACGAATGGGTTAGTGTTGGATGTCACGGATTCTGGCGGATCACGTGAGGACATTTCGCATCACAGCGGCGCGCCGATCCCGCCGCCGGAATCTCCTCACGCCGGTCCGTGCACGTTTCGCCGCGAGGTCTCGCCACACCGCCGTCCGAGCGCCCGCGACGGCGCCGCGGCCGAGGCGAGCCCTCTCGCGGCGCACATTCTACATCTACCTGTCAACGGAGTCGGTATGGCAACGCTCGAGCCGGAAGTCCTCAAGCCCGCCACGATCCAGGGCGCGCTTCCGCTGGAGGGCATCGACCACGTGGAGCTGTACGTGGGCAATGCCTACCAGGCGGCGCACTTCTACCGCACCATGTTCGGGTTTCGCCCCGTGGCGCGAGCGGGGCTGGAGACCGGCGTGCGCGACCGGCTCTCGATCGTCATGGAGCAGGGCGACATCCGCCTGGTGCTCACCAGCGGGCTGGACCCCGAGTCGCCCATCGCCCGGCACGCGGCGCTGCACGGCGACGCCGTGAAGGACGTGGCCTTCCGGGTGGCCGACGTGGACGCCGCCTTCCACACCGCCGTGGCCCGCGGCGCCCGGCCGGTGTCGCCGCCGCAGGTGCACGAGGACGAGCACGGCCGCGTGGTGCGCGCCACCATCGCCGCGCCGGGCGAAACGGTGCATTCGCTGGTGGAGCGGCACGGCTACACCGACATGCGCTTCCCCGGGTTCGTGGCCATCACCGACGCGCCGGCCACCCGCCCCACCGGGTTCGTGGAAGTGGACCACGTGGCGGTGAGCATGGAGCAGGGGCAGCTGGACCACTGGGTGGCCTTCTACAAGGACGTGCTGGGCTTCCACCAGTCGCACCACGAGATGGTGTGGACCAAGCACAGCGCCATGAACTCCAAGGTGGTGGAAGACGCCTCGGGGAAGATCAAGTTCCCCATCGTGGAGCCGGCCCACAACGGCGGCAAGTCGCAGGTGCAGGAGTACCTGAACTTCAACCACGGCGCGGGCGCGCAGCACGTGGCCTTCCTGTCCGACGACATCCGCGCCACGGTGCGGGCCATCCGCGAGAACGGCGTGCGATTCCTGCGCATTCCCGGCACTTACTACGAGATGCTGGAGGAGCGCGTGGGCGCCGTCGACCCCGCGCTGATGGCCGAGCTGCAGGAGCTGGGCATCCTGGTGGACTCCGACGACGACGGGCGGCTGATGCAGATCTTCAGCGAGCCGATCGAGGCGCGCCCCACCATGTTCGTGGAGGTCATCGAGCGGCAGGGCGCCCAGGGCTTCGGCTCCGGGAACATCAAGGCGCTGTTCGAGGCGGTGGAGCGCGAGCAGGAACTGCGAGGCAACATCTGATGACCGATACGGCTCCCGCCCCCGCCGCCGAACTGCGGCTGGCGGGGTGGGCCCGGGCCTCGGGTACGTCGGCGCTGCAGACCATGCTGTCGGTGGGCACGCGCCCGGGAACCATCTCCTTTGCCCTGGGCCTTCCCGCGCCGGAGTTCTTTCCCGCCGAGGAGTACGGCCGCGCCGCCGCGGCCGTGCTGGCCGAGGACCCGCGCGCCCTGCAGTACTCGCCGCCCTGCGCGCCGTTGCAGGCGCACGTGGCGGCGCTCATGGCGCAGCGCGGGGTTGCGTGCGCGCCGGAGCAGGTGTTCCTGACCACGGGCGCGCAGCAGGGGATCAGCCTGCTGGCCCGCCTGCTGCTGGAGCCGGGCGGCGAGATCATCACCGACACGCTGTGCTACACGGGCTTTCAGCAGGCGGTGGAGCCGTTCGCCCCGCGCATTCTCACCGTGCCCACCGACCTGGACACGGGGATGGACGTGGACGCGGTGGAGGCGCTGCTGGCCGGCGGCGCGCGCCCGGCCTTCATCTACACCGTTCCTGACGGGCACAACCCGCTGGCGGTGAGCATGTCGGCGGAAAAGCGGGTGCGGCTGGTGGAGATCGCGCGCCGCTACGGGGTGCCGGTGGTGGAGGACGATCCGTACGGCTTTCTGGCGTACGACGGCGCGCCCGCCCATCCGCTGCGGGCGCTGGAGCGGGAGTGGGTGTTCTACGTGGGCTCGTTCAGCAAGGTGCTGGCGCCCGCGCTGCGGCTGGGCTGGATCATCGTGCCGCAGGAGTTGGTGCGGCTGCTGGCCATCGGCAAGGAGGCCAGCGACATCAACACCGCCACGCTGGCGCAGCGCGGGGCGGCGCGGTTCTTCGACGGCGGCCACCTTCCCGCGCACCTTGCCATGCTGCGGCGCGAGTACCGCCTGCGCCGCGACACCATGCTGGCCGCGCTGGCAGAGCACTTTCCCGCCGGCACCCTCTGGCGGAAGCCTTCCGCGGGCGTGTTCATCTGGGTGGAGCTGCCGGAGGGGACGGATGCGGGCGAGGTGCTGCGCGTGGCCATCGAGCAGGAGGGCGTGGTCTTCGTGCCCGGCCACGCCTTTGCGGCGGACGGCAGCCGCACCGCCAGCCACTGCATGCGCCTCAACTTTTCCCACAGCACGCCGGACGTGATCGAGGAGGGCATCGCCCGCCTGGGCCGGGCCCTGCGGAGCCTGGCGGCCTGAGCCACGCACCGGGTCCGACGCAATTCGGATACGTTGATGCGGAGTCGGGGGTTCCCGGCTCCGCTTTCCTGTTCCGGGGGAGAAATCGTCGAGGAGCGGTTCGAGGGGCGGCGATCCGTCGCCGGACACCCTCCGGAAACGCCCTTTTGGGCCACGGATGGGAACGTTGCGCTTCTGTGGCTGGGTTGCGTTTTCAGGCGGGGAATAATACTATTTTCGATACCGACGAACGACCTTTTCCTGCCTCCACCGAACGTTTTGCGCCCATGCGCGCCGAACGTTCCGCCGCCGCACCGCCGGCGAATGAGCCCCGGATTTTCCCGATGACGAAGGAGAGATCGTGAGCGGTCCCGTGATCAACGCCAACGTGGTGGACGCGCTGGTGCTTCCCCGGCTGGTGTGGCTGCGTCCGAACCTGGTGGGGCTGGTGTTCACGCTGTCGAAGCTGCTCCCCGCCCGCTTCATCGTCACCAGGGCGCGCGAAACGGGCGAGCTGCGGCCGGGCGGGCTGATCGCCGAGACCAGCTCGGGAACGTTCGGGCTGTCGCTGGCGATGGTGGCCCGGCTGCACGGGCACCCGGTGCAGTTGGTGAGCGACCCCTCCATCGAACCGCCGCTGCAGCGCCGGCTGCAGGACCTGGGCGCCACCGTCCACATCGTGAGCGACCCGGGCCCGTCCGGCGCCTTCCAGATCGCCCGGCTCGAGCTCCTGCAGCGCATCCTGGCGGAAAATCCGGGGACGTTCTGCCCTCGCCAGTACACCAACCCCCAGAACCCGGCCAGCTTTGCCCCGTGCGCCGAGCAGCTCGCCCACGCGGCGGAGACGGTGGACTGCCTGGTGGGCCCGGTGGGTTCCGGCGGCTCGCTCTGCGGCACCGCGTCGTTCCTCCGCCTCCTTTCGCCCGAGCTGAACGTGGTGGCGGTCGACACGCATCACAGCGTCATCTTTGGCCTGACCGAGGGCCGCCGCACGCTGAAGGGGCTGGGGAACAGCCTGGTGCCCCCCAACGTGGACCACGCGGCGGTAGACCTGGTGCACTGGGTGGGCGCCGCCGAGGCCTACCACGCCACCCGGCGGCTGCACGCGGAGCACGCGGTGTTCATGGGCCCCACCAGCGGCGCGGCGTTCCTGGTGGCCGACTGGTACGCCCGGAACAACCCCGACTCGCTCACCGCGGTGATCCTCCCGGACGAGGGCTACCGCTACCAGAACACCGTGTACGACGACGCCTGGCTGGCGGAGAAGGGGCTGCGGCTGGGCGCGCCCCCCGCCGGGCCGGTGGAGTGGGACCGCCCCCACGACGGCGACGACGCGTGGTCGTACTTCCGCTGGGGCCGCCGCGACTACGCCCAGGTGATGGGCGCTCCCCCCGCGCGCCTGGAACTGGCGTCGCTCTGACGGGCCGCCACTGCTTCACACGGGGATGCGTCCGCGGTGGACGCATGCCCCCGCTTTTTGTATCGCCCTGCTCCCTGCGGAACACGATCGCTCCTCCGCGGCATGCGGTCCCATCGGGTGCGCGTCTTTGTGTCCAGAGTGGAGCATTTCCGCTCCTCGATCCGAGCCTGGAACAGACGGGTTTCTCGCACGCTCCTTTTCGACAGAAACGTCAGGAAGAGGGCTGGTGATTGCTGCTAAACCTGACGGGAACGGTTGACGGCACGGGCGCGGCCGGGTTATCGTTCCTTTCCCCACGTTTTTGGAAGATTGCGCCGTTCCAGTCCTCCAGACCAACGGCCGTGCCGCCCGAGGTTGTCGGACCGTCTCCCCCGCCCCGGCTTCCGAGGCGGAAACGTGGGAGCCTGTCTGCGTTTCGGGTGCGGCCGGTCAGGGGGGTCGGGAGCCGTCACGCGAGGTGGCAGGGGGAGGAATCCCGGGGAGGCGGACGGCCCGCCAGTTTCACGTCTCAGGCAAGATTTTTCAAGGGAAACAGTCCATGCACGTGCTTCCTGGTCGGACCTCGTCCACATCGCCGGCGGTGACGCTGAGCGCGGTCCGGGCGGAACTGCCCGCGATTGACGACGAGCTGCTGCGGGACCAGGCAGAGTACTGGCAGGAGACGCTGGCTGACCCCCCGGAGCCGCTGGAACTGCCCGCGGACCGCCCGCGCCCCGGGCAGGCGGACCCCACCGGAGGCCTCGTTCGCCTGGAGCTGGACGAGGAGCTGGTTGCTGCCCTGGATGCGCTCAAAATACGTCACAGCTCGCACATTTCCACCGTGCTGCTGGCCGGGTGGGCGGCGGTGCTGGGCCGGCTGTCGGGGCAGACCAACCTGGTGATCGGCACCTCCCTGGGGAGCCGCGAGACGGAAGGGCTGGCGGGCGCATTCGCGAGCGCCCTGCCGGTGCGGGTGGACCTGTCGGGATTGCCCACGACCGCGGAACTGCTGGGGCGGGTGGACGCGCGGGTGCGTGGCGCGCTGCGGAACCAGGACCTTCCCTGGGAGCGGGTGGTGGAGCTCGTGCAGCCGGACGGCGCCGCTTCCGCCACGCCGCTCTTCCGTGCGGCGTTCGCGTGGCGCGACGCACCCGCGGCCGGCCCGGAGCTGCGCGGCTCGGAATCGCGTGCGGTGGCCGATATAGAGCGGTGCTCGACCGGCGGCCTCGACATCGCTCTCGAACTCGGGGAGGAGAACGGACGGGTCGCGGGCCAGGTGGTGTTCGCGACGGCGCTGTTCGACCCCGAGACGGTGGAGCGCTACGCGGGGTACCTGCGCCGGATGCTGGCCGGGATGGCGGCGGACGAGGCCCTGCCGGTGGACCGGCTGGCGCTGCTGTCGGCCGAGGAGCGCCGCCTCGTCACGGAGGAGTGGAACCGCACGGAGACGCCGTACCCCGCCGACTCGTACATCCACGAGCTTTTCGAAGCGCAGGCCGCGCGCACGCCCGACGCGGTGGCGGTGGTCTTCGAAGACCGGGAGCTGACGTACGCGGAGCTGAACGCCCGCGCCAACCGGCTGGCGCATCACCTCCGCGGCCTGGGCGTGGGCCCCGACGTGCGCGTGGGGATCTGCGTGGAGCGCGAGCCCGAGCTGGTGGTGGCCGTGCTGGGGGTGCTGAAGTCCGGCGGCGCGTACCTGCCGCTGGACCCCGCCTACCCGCGGGAGCGGCTGCTGGACATGGTGCAGGACAGCGCCCCGGTGGTCATGCTGACGCAGGGGTCGCTCGCGGGACGGCTGGCCGGCCTGGACGTGCCCCTGCTGTCCCTCGACGAGGGCGAAGCGTGGTGGGATGGCCAGCCGGCCACGAACCCGGAGCGCGCGGCGCTGACGCCGGACCACCTGACGTACGTGATCTACACCTCGGGCTCCACGGGGCGGCCCAAGGGCGTGATGATGACGCACGGGGGCGCCTCCAACCTGCTGCACTGGTACCTGGGCGCCACCGCGATGACGGAGCGCGACGCGGTGCTGGTGGTCACCTCCTTCAGCTTTCACCTCACGCAGCGGAACCTCATGGCTCCGCTGTTCGTAGGCGGCCGGGTGCACCTGGCGCGCGAGCCGTTCGAGCCGCAGAGGCTCACGGCGCAGATCGTCGCGTCCGGCATCACCATGATGAACCTGACGCCGACGGGCTTCCAGGCGCTGGTGGAGGCGGACGGGGGGAAGGCGATCCGCGGGCTGCGCATCGTGGTCTTCGGCGGGGAGCCGCTGTACCCGCGCCAGTTGGCGCGGGTGCCGGAGCCCCGTCCGGTGTTCCTGAACCCGTACGGCTCCACCGAGGCCACCGGGATCACGGCGCACCACTACGCGCGGGCGGACCTGTCGAGCTACTCCAGCCGCTCCATGCCGCCGGGCCGCCCCATCGCCAACGCCACCATCTACGTGCTGGACGCGGCGGGTGAGCCGGTGCCGGTGGGGGTGACGGGCGAGCTGTACCTGGGCGGCGCGGGCGTGACGCGCGGGTACCGGCGGCTCCCGGGGCAAACGGCCGAGCGCTTTCTGCCCGATCCCTTCGGCACGCAACCCGGCGCGCGGCTGTACCGCACGGGCGACCTGGGGCGGTGGCTGCCGGACGGGACCATCGAGTTCATGGGCCGCGCCGACTCGCAGGTAAAGGTGCGCGGGTTCCGCATCGAGCTGGGCGAGATCGAGGCGCGGCTGGCCGAGCACGCGGCCGTGCACGAGACGGTGGTGGTGGCGCGCGACGGCGAGGTGGGCGACCCGCGGCTGGTTGCCTACTACACGGGCGACGGTGCGGCCGCGTCGACGTTGCGCGCGCACCTGGCGGAGCGGCTGCCGGAGTACATGGTGCCGGCCGCGTTCGTCCACATGGACGCGCTCCCGGTGAACCCCAACGGCAAGCTGGACCGCAAGGCGCTGCCGGAGCCGGTGTTCACGGGGGACGACGAGAACTACGTCGCGCCGCGCACGCCGGTGGAGGAGGTGCTGGCGGGGATCTGGGCCGAGGTGCTGGGCCTGGAGCGGCTGGGGGTGCACGACGGCTTCTTCGAACTGGGCGGGCACTCGCTGCTGGCCACGCGGGTGGTGTCGCGGGTGCGCGAGGTGTTCAGCGTGGAGCTGCCGCTGCGGGCGTTCTTCGAGGGACCCACGGTGGCGGAGCTGGCCGTCCGCGTGGAGGAGCTGCGCGGGGCGGGGGCGGCGGTGCTGCCGCCCGTGGTGCCGGCCGGGCGCACGCAGGTGCCGCCGCTGTCGTTCGCGCAGCAGCGGCTCTGGTTCCTGGAGCAGATGGGGAACCTGGGCAGCGCGTACCACATCCCCATGCGCCTGCGGCTGCGGGGCGAGCTGGACCGCGGCGCGCTGGCGCGGGCGCTGGACCGCATCGTCGCCCGCCACGAGGTGCTGCGCACCTCGTTCCCCACGGTGGACGGCGAGCCGGTGCAGCGCATCGCCCCGGCCGAGGAGGGCGCGCTGCGGCTCGTGGAGCACGATCTCCATGCCGCGCCCGACGCGGAAGGCGAGCTTCGCCGCCTGGTGCGGGACGAGGTGAACGCGCTCTTCGACCTGGAGCACGGGCCGCTGATCCGCGGGCGGCTGGTGCGGATGGCGGCCGACGACCACGTGCTGCTGCTGACGATGCACCACATCGTCGCCGACGGCTGGTCCACCGGCGTGCTCTTCCGTGAGCTGGGCGCGCTGTACGCCGCCTTCGCGCGCGGCGAGCCCGATCCCCTCCCGCCGCTGCCGGTGCAGTACGCCGACTACGCCGCATGGCACCGCCGCTGGGTAGAAGGCCCGGTGCTGGAGGCGCAGGCGGAGTACTGGACGCGGACGCTGGCCGGCGCGCCGGAGCTGCTGGAACTGCCTACCGACCACCCGCGCCCGGCCAAGCAGGACTTCGCCGGCGCGGCGGTGAACGTGGAGCTCGACGAGGCGCTGACCGCGGCGCTCAAGGTCCTCTCGCAGCGGCACGGGGTCACGCTGTTCATGACGCTGCTCGCCGGATGGGCCGCCGTGCTCGCCCGGCTCTCGGGCCAGGACGACGTGGTGATCGGCACCCCGAGCGCCAACCGCGGCCGCGCCGAGGTAGAGGAGCTGATCGGCTTCTTCGTGAACACGCTTCCCGTGCGCATCCGCCTGGCGGATGCGCCGCGCGTGGGGGAGCTGCTCGGTCGCGTGAAGGCGCGGGCGCTGGAGGCGCAGAGGAACCAGGACATCCCGCTCGAACAGGTGGTGGAGCGAGTGCGGCCCACGCGCAGCCTGGCGTACAGCCCGCTCTTCCAGGTGATGTTCGCGTGGCAGAACGCGCCGGAGGGCACGCCTGGGCTGCCGGGGCTGCACTCCGCGGCCGTGCCGGCATCCGCGCAGACGACCGCCAAGTTCGACCTTACGCTCACCCTCGCCGAGAGCGGGGACCGGATCGTGGGGGACCTGAACTTCGCGACCGCGCTCTTCGATCACTCGACGGCGGAGCGCCACGCGGGCTACCTGCGCCGGGTGCTGGAGGAGATGGCGGCGGACGACGCGCAGCCCGTCGATGAGCTGGCGCTGCTCCCCGCCGATGAGCGCGCGCAGGTGCTGGAGGAGTGGAACCGCACCGCGGCCGAGGTTCCGCAGGATCGGTGCATCCACGAGCTGTTCGAGGCGCAGGCGGAGCGCACGCCGGGCGCGGTGGCGGTGGCCTTCGAAGATGAGGCGCTCACCTACGGCGAGCTGAACCGGAGCGCGAACCGCCTGGCGCATCACCTCCGCGGCCTCGGCGTGGGGCCGGACGCACGGGTGGCGGTCTGCGTGGAGCGCGGCCCGGAGATGGTCATCGCCTTGGTGGCCACGCTCAAGGCGGGCGGCGCCTACGTGCCGCTGGACCCGGCGTACCCCGCAGACCGGCTGCGGTACATGCTGGAGGACAGCGCGCCGGCGGCGCTCGTGACGCAGTCGTCGCAGGCCGGCACCTTCGCGGGCGTGCACGTGCCGGTGGTGGACCTCGACGCCCAGACGTGGGTGGATAAACCGGAGACGAACTCCCCGTCCGCGGGGCTCACCCCCGGCCACCTGGCGTACGTCATCTACACCTCCGGCTCCACGGGGCGGCCCAAGGGCGTGATGGTGGAGCACCGAAGCCTGGTGAACCACACCGCGTGGCAGGCAGCGGCGTTCGGCATCGGCGCGGGCGACACGGTGCTGCAGCGCACCTCCGTCTCGTTCGATGCGTCCGTGTGGGAGCTGTGGACGCCGCTGGCCACCGGCGCGCGGATGCTGCTCCTCTCGTCCGACGCGGCGAAGGACCCGGAGGCCATGGGGCGGGTGATGGCGGACGGCGGGGTCACCGTCGCGCAGTTCGTTCCCACCCTTCTCCAGGCGATGCTCGGCGCGCGTCCGGCGGGAAGCCCGCTCCCCTGCCGGATCCTCTTCTGCGGGGGCGAGCCGCTTACGGCCGCGCTGGTGCAGGAGGCGCGCGCCGCGGGCGCGGGCGAGGTGGTGAACCTGTACGGCCCCACCGAGGCGACCATCGATTCCACCTCGCACGTGTGCGGCGTGGACGGCCGCGCACCCGCCATCGGCCAGCCCATCGCCAACGCGCGCGTCTACGTGCTGGACGCGCGGGGCGAGCCGGCGCCCGTGGGGGTAGCGGGTGAGCTGTACGTGGGCGGGGCCGGCGTGGCGCGCGGCTACCTGGGGCGGCCGGCGCTGACCGCGGAGCGCTTCGTCCCCGATCCGTTCTCGGTGGATGGCGGGGCGCGGATGTACCGCACCGGCGACCTGGGCCGCTGGCGGGCGGACGGTACGCTGGAGTTCCTGGGGCGCACCGACTTCCAGGTGAAGGTCCGCGGCTTCCGCATCGAGCCGGGCGAGATCGAGGCGCGGCTAGCCGAGCACCCGAGCGTGCGCGAGGCAGTCGTCCTGGCGCGCGAGGATGCGCCCGGGGATAGGCGGCTGGTGGCGTACGTGGTGGGCGACGAGGCTGCGGGGGCGGAAGCGCTGCGTGCGCACCTGGGCCAGGCGCTACCTGCGTACATGGTGCCGTCGGCGTTCGTGCGCCTGGACGCATTCCCGCTCACGCCGAGCGGCAAGGTAGACCGCCGGGCGCTTCCCGCCCCGGAGGGCGGCGCCCATGCGGCGCGGGAGTACGAGGCCCCGGTGGGCAAGGTGGAACAGTCGCTCGCCGAGATCTGGGCCGAGCTGCTGGGCGTGGAGCGGGTGGGGCGCGGGGACGACTTCTTCCTGCTGGGCGGACACTCGCTGCTGGCGGTGCAGATGATCTCGCGGGTGCGGCAGGCGATGCAGGTGGAGCTTGCCCTGGCCGCCGTGTTCGAGGTGCCCGTGCTTTCTGCCCTCGCCGACCGGATCTTGGACCTGCGGCTTGCCCAGTTCGACCCCGAAGCCCAAGCGCGGTTCGCGAGGCTCGTTCGCGAGCCCGGCGCAACGACCGCGTAACGCAAACTGCCAGACAACGCCTTCAAGATAGCTTCCGTTGAGCATGCAGAATCTTTCGCCGGCCGAGCGCCTGGCGCTTCTCGAGCTCCTCGAGGCCAACGCGCCCAAGCAGGAGGCGCCGACGCTCTCGCAGATCCAGCCGGTGGACCGGAGCGGACCGCTGCCGCTGTCGTTTGCGCAGTGGCGGCTCTGGTTTTTGGACCAGCTCGGGATTCCGGGCGCGCTGTACCACATTCCGACGCGCCTGCGGTTGAGGGGCGAGCTGAACCGGAACGCGCTGATCCGTGCGCTGGACCGGGTGGTCGCCCGTCACGAGGCGCTGCGCACCACCTTCACGGAGATCGGCGCCGAGCAGGTGCAGCGGATCGCGCCGGTAGAGGAGAGCCCCTTCCAGCTGGCGGAGCACGACCTCCGCGGCCACCCGGAGGCCGGGGCGGAGCTTCGCCGGCTGCTGGCGGAGGAAGCGGCCACGCCCTTCGACCTGGCCCGCGGGCCGTTGATCCGCGGGCACCTGATCCGGCTGGCGGACGATGACCAGGTGGTGCACATCACCATGCACCACATCGTTTCCGACGGGTGGAGCATGGGGGTGTTCACCCGCGAGCTGAGCGCGCTCTACGACGCCTTCCGCAAGGGCGAGCCGGACCCGCTGCCCCCGCTGCCCATCCAGTACGCTGACTATGCGGTCTGGCAGCGGCGGTGGGTGGACGGCGAGGTGCTCAAAGGGCAGGCGGAGTACTGGAAGAAGACGCTGGCCGGCGCGGCCGCGCTGCTGGAGCTGCCGACCGACCGGCCTCGGCCCCCGCGGCAGGACTTCACCGGCGGCGAGGTGCTGATCGAACTGGACGCGGAGCTGACGGCGGGGCTGAAGGCGCTGACCCGGCGGCACGGGGGCACGCTGTACATGGCGTTCCTGGCGGCGTGGGCGGTGGTGCTCGGCCGGCTGTCGGGACAGGAAGACGTGGTGATCGGCAGCCCGGTGGCGGGGCGGGGGCGGCGCGAGATCGAGGGGCTGATCGGCTTCTTCGTGAACACCCTGGCGATCCGGGTGGGCGTGTCCGGCTCGCTCACGGTGGGGGAGCTGCTGCGGCGGGCGAAGGAGCGGGCGCTGGAAGCGCAGCAGCACCAGGACATCCCGTTCGAGCAGGTGGTGGAGCTGCTGCAGCCGGTGCGCAGCCTGGCGCACACGCCGCTCTTCCAGGTGATGTTC
>NZ_DATBNB010000464.1 GCF_036554565.1 Longimicrobium sp.
GGCGCCGACCTGGCCCGGGCGGACGTGCAGTGCCGGCTTCGCGCGCCGGGGAGCCACGTCGACATGCTCGGGCTGTACATCGCCGACGGCACGCAGCACTTCGACAACCAGACGCTGCAGGACCACCTGGCCCCGCACGCCAGCAGCAACCTGCTGTTCAAGGGCGCGCTGAACGACGCCGGCCGGTCGGTGTTCCGCGGGCTCATCCGCGTGCATCCCAAGGCGCAGCGGACCGACGCGTACCAGACCAACCGCAACCTGATCCTCAGCGACAAGGCGCGCGCCGACTCGCTCCCAAATCTGGAGATCCAGGCCGACGACGTGCGCTGCTCGCACGCCGCCACGGTGGGGCAGCTGGACGAGGAAGAGGTGTTCTACCTCCTTTCCCGCGGCATTCCCAAGGCCGAGGCCGTGCGCCTGGTGGTCTTCGGCTTCTTCGGCGAGGTGCTGGAGCAGCTGCCGCTGGAAGGCGTCAAGCAGGAGCTGCTGCGCGTGGTGGAGCGCAAGCTCGACGCGTCGCGCTGACCGTTGGCGTGGATCAGGGCCGCCGCCCTCTCGGAGCTTCCGGCCGAGGGGGCGGTGCTGGGAGTGGAGGCGGGGGGACGGCGGGTCGCGCTGGCGTTGGTGGAAGGTGAGGTGTACGCCTTCGCCGACAACTGCACGCACCGCGACTTTCCGCTCTCGCTCGGCGAGGTGGACGTGGAAACGTGCACCGTCACCTGCGAGTGGCACGGCGCCGCCTTCGACATCCGCACGGGCGACCCCGCCTGCGGCCCCGCCTTCCGTCCGATCGCGGTTTTCGCCGCCAAGGTGGAGGGCCCTGATGTGATGGTGGATCTACCCTGATTTCGATCGTTTGCGGCGCGAGGCCGGGTGAGCGCCCGGCCTCGCGTTCCGTTTCTGGAGCCTGATGATGAACAACGCAACGCTGCTGGAAGCGCCGGCCTCACCGCTGGACGTGAAGCGCATCCGGGACGACTTCCCGATCCTGCGCGAAACGTCGAACGGCAAGCAGATCGTCTACCTGGACAACGCGGCGTCCACGCAGAAGCCCACCGCCGTCATCGACGCCATCGCGGAGCACTACCGGCACAACAACGCCAACGTGCACCGCGGCATCCACGAGCTATCCAATCGCGCCAGCGACGCGTACGACGGCGCGCGGACGCGCGTCGCCAAGCTGTTCGGCATCGCGGACGAGGCGGAGTTGATCTGGACGCGCGGCACCACCGAGTCGCTAAACCTGATCGCCTACTCCTGGGGCCTCGCCAACCTTAAGCGCGGCGACGAGATCCTGCTCTCCGAGTTGGAGCACCACTCCAACCTGGTACCCTGGCAGCTCGTCGCCCAGCGCACCGGCGCAAAGCTGCGCTTCCTGCGCATCGACGATCAGGGCCGGCTGGACCTGGAGCCGCTGGACCAGGTGCTCACGGAAAGAACCAAGCTCGTCTCCCTGTCCCACGTCTCCAACGCGCTGGGAACGGTCAACCCGGTCAAGGAGATCGCGGCCAAGGCGCACGCCGTCGGCGCGCTGATGGTGGTGGACGGCGCCCAGTCCGCCCCGCATCTTCCCGTGGACGTTCCTTCCCTTGGGTGCGACTTCTACGCGTTCAGCGGCCACAAGATGTGCGGGCCCACGGGGATCGGCGGGCTGTGGGGGCGGCGCGAGGTGCTGGAAGCCATGCCGCCCTTCCACGGCGGCGGCGACATGATCGAGTGGGTAGACCTGGAGCAATCCACCTACGCGGCCCTCCCCCACAGGTTCGAGGCGGGCACGCCCAACATTGCCGGCGCGGTGGGGCTGGCCGCCGCGGCCGACTACCTGGCGGGGATCGGGCGCGAGGCCATCCTGGCGCACGAGCGTTCGCTGATCGCCTACGCCGTGGAGCGGATGGGGGAGATCCCCGACCTGCGCATCCTGGGCCCAAGCAACCTGTCGGAGCGCTCCGGCGTCGTCTCGTTCACCCTGGCCGACGTGCATCCCCACGATCTGGCGACCATCCTGGACAGCGAGGGCGTGGCCATCCGTGCCGGCCACCACTGCTGCCAGCCGCTGATGAAGTGCCTGGGCGTGGGATCCACCGCGCGCGCCTCGTTCTACCTGTACAACACCCCCGCCGAGGTAGACGCGCTGGTGGACGCGCTCCACAAGGCGCGCGGCCTGTTCGGCTACTGAGAGGACTCCTTTGACCGTCAACAAGCGGCCCATCCGGCTGGGCGAGCTGCTGGTGCAGCTGGGGCGCATCACCCCGGACGACGTGGCGCGCGCGCTCGAGGAGCAGCGCGCGGGCGGCGGGTTCCTGGGCGACGCGCTGATCCGGCTTGGGCTGATCACCCGCGACGAGCTGACGTGGACCCTGGCCGACCAGCACGACATCCCGTTCGTGCGGCTGCGGCCCGAGCACATCGACCACGGGTTGGCGGCCCTCGTCCCGGCGGCGTGGGCGCGCGAGCACAACATTCTTCCCGTGCTGCAGGACGGCGACCGCGTGACCGCCGTCATCGCCGACGTCACCCATCTGGAGCTGCTCGACGAAGTCTGCCGGCTGACCGGCGCCGCGTCGGCCGAGCCGGCCCTGGCCGCGCCGGAAACCATCCGCGAGCTGATCGACGCCGTCTACGGGCCCGCGGTGCAGCCCGCCGGCTCGCTCCTGCAGTTGCTGACGGACGCGCTGGCCTACGGGGCGGGGAGCCTGGGAATCTCCGTCCGCGGCGCGTCGGCCATCGGCTGGTACCGCGTGGTAGAAACGGTCCATCGCCCGCTCCTGGCCGGCTGGCAGGGCGAGCTCGCCTGCGCGCTCTCCCCCCTCGCGCCCACGACCGGCGGAGGCGAGGTGCACGCGTGGCCTGCCACGCTGACCGTGGACGGCGCCGCGTGGCGGGTGGCGTGCCACGCCGCGGGGCACGACGGCACGATGGAGTGGGCGGCGCGGCTCGTGGGTCCGCTTCCGCGCGAGCTCGCCTCCGTGGAAGCAGACTCGGCCGCGGTGGATGCGGTGCGGCGCGCGATGGCGAATGGTCCCGTGCTGGTCGGCGTCCGAGCGGACGGCGCGCCGGGGCTGGACGAGGCGCTGTCCATGTCCCTCCCTGCCCTTCCAGCGCTCCTCCTGGGAACCCAGACGCGGTCGATCCACCTTTCCGATCGATCCGCCGTCGTCCCCGGCGGCACCCTGGCGCTGCCGGTGGACGGTCCCCTGGATGCGGTGGCGGAGCAGCTGGCCATCTTCTCGCCCCAGGCGCTGACGGTGGACGTCGATCATCTCGCGCCCGGAGACGAGGCCGCGCTGCGCAATGCCGCGCCTTTCTCCGCCGTGCTGGTGCGCGGTGCCGATGCGACGCCCCCCTCCTTCGATCTGACCCTCCGGCTGGCGGCCGGCGCCGACGGGTTCACGTGGTCGCCTTCAGAGCAGGCACATGCCCAAGATTGACCAGTTCCTGGAGCTTCTCCTGAAGCACGAAGGCTCCGACCTTCACCTGAGCTGCGGCAGCGAGCCGGTGATGCGGGTGCACGGCCACCTTCAGCGCGTGAAGTTCCGGCCCCTCACGGCGGCTGACCTGAAGACGCTGTTCTACGAGATCCTCAGCGAGGGGCAGAAGGAACAGTACGAAGCCACGATGGATCTCGACTTCGCCTACGAGATCCCTGGGGCGGCGCGCTTCCGCGGCAACTTCTTCAACCAGCACCGCGGCCCGGCGGCGGTCTTCCGCATCATCCCCTCGCGCGTGCTGACGGCCGACGAGCTGGGGCTGCCGGAGCCCATCCGCAAGTTCACCGAGCTGAACAAGGGACTGGTGCTGGTGACGGGGCCCACGGGATCGGGCAAGTCGACCACGCTGGCGGCCATGATCGACCTGATCAACCAGACTCGCCCCGAGCACATCCTGACCATCGAAGACCCCATCGAGTTCGTGCACCAGAACCAGCGCGCGCTGGTCAACCAGCGCGAGGTGGGGCCGCACACAAAGAGCTTCGCCACCGCGCTCAAGGCGGCGCTGCGCGAGGACCCGGACGTCATCCTGATCGGCGAGATGCGCGACCGCGAAACCATCTCTCTGGCGCTGACCGCGGCCGAAACGGGCCACCTGGTGTTCGGAACGCTGCACACCAACAGCGCGCACAAGACGGTGGACCGCATCATCGACACCTTCCCGGGCGAGCTTCAGCACCAGGTGCGCGCCATGCTTTCCGAGAGCCTGCGGGGCGTGGTCGCGCAGCAGCTGCTGCGGAAGAAAGGGGGCAAGGGGCGGGTGGCCGCACACGAGATTCTGGTGGGCACGCCGGCGGTGGCCAACCTGATCCGCGAGGCCAAGACCTTCCAGATCCCCTCGTCCATCCAGACGGGCAAGCGCGACGGGATGATCCTGATGGACCAGTCGATCATGAACCTGATGATGGCCGGCACCGTCGACGCCGACGAGGCGTACGGCAAGGCGCTCGACAAGGCGGCCTTCCAGAAACAGCAGCAGGGATAGCCCGATGGAACGCTCGGCGCTGGACTCCGTGTACCAGGAGCTGATCCTGAAGCACTACCGCAGCAGCAAGCACCGGGGCGAGCTGGAGTCGCCCGATGCGGTGGTGCCCATGCGCAACCCCGTCTGCGGCGACGACATCCTGCTGCAGGTGCAGGTGCGCGAGGGGCGGATTGCGGAGATCCGCTTCAGCGGCCACGGGTGCGCCATCTCGCAGGCCGCCGCGTCCATGATGAGCGAGCACGCCCTGGGCAAGACGTGGGACGAGGTGCACGCCGTCGCCGGCCGCTTCCGCCAGATGATCCACGGCGACGAGACCGCCGCGCGCGACAAGGCGCTGGGCGACATGCGCGCGCTGGCCGGCGTGTCGAAGCTGCCGCGCCGGGTGAAGTGCGCCATGCTCGCCTGGGACGCCCTGGACGAGGCGGAAAAGAAGATCGATCCGCAGTAGGAAATTTCACGCGGAGGCGCGGAGGTACAAAAGAGAGCCGCGGAGGGGCACGATGCTCCTCCGCGGCTCTTCTTTTCCTCCGCGCCTCCGCGTGAACTGCGGTGACGGAGCTGGCGCGTGATCAGCGCTTGGTCGCGCGGCGCGGAATGCGGCGCGGGTCCCCGCCCTGCTCTATGCGGTCGGCAAGTTCGATCAGCGCGGCGAAGGTGTCGTCCGCCGGCGCCTCCATGTCGGCCACCTCGATGGGGTCCGCGCCGCCGATGGCGTGCCGCAGGATGTCGACGGCCTCGCGAAGGGACTGGGCGGCGCGATTCTCGATGTCCGCCGGCTCCTCCGCGGGCTGCACCGGCTGGGAGGTGGTGGCCCATCCCCCCGCCCGGGCACGGCGGCGGCGGCGCACGCGGCTCTGGTAGAACTCGCGCCCGCTCTCCGTCAGCACAACCCGGCCGTCTTCGCGCCCCACCAGCCCGCGTCCCTCCAGCGCCCGCACCACGCGGCCGTCCAGGTCGTCGAACGGCACCGGCGACTCCGCCAGGGCCAGCTGGCGCAGCATGTCTTCCTGCGTGGAGTTCAGCATCACCTCGCCGTTCTCGGCGGGGGCGTCCGGCTCTGCGGCGGGCGCCGCCTCGGATGGATGGCTGATGCGCGCGGGCACGGCGGCCGGCGTGGGGGCGATCCCCTGGTCCAGCGACGTCAACGCGCGGCGGCCGTCCGGGGTAATCACCGCGAACCCGCTCAGGCGCTTGACGTAGCGGCGCATGGCCAGCGTGCGCAGCGCGTCGGCGTCCAGGCGCGCCTCGGAGGTAGGCGAGCCGCGCTGCGCCAGGTCGCGCAGCAGGGAAATTTCAGCCGTGGAAAGCTCGTCGAAC
>NZ_DATBNB010000465.1 GCF_036554565.1 Longimicrobium sp.
CACTTTCGCACTTTCGCACTTTCGCACTCACGCACTCACGCACTCACGCACACACGCACTTCCCCCACTCACGCACTCCGCTTCCGCGCGATCTGCCCGCGATGATGCTCGATGTGCAGCGCGGCGAAGCGCATGCCGCGGTTCCAGTCGATCAGGCCGAAGTAGGGGTGCGTCAGCCCCGGCTTCCCTGCCCCGCGCGCCGTTTCGGAGGCGCGCTCGAACTGCTCCCCGAGCGTTCGCAGCTGCGCCAGTGCCTCATCGCGGGTTCCGCCGGGTGTGTGCGGACGCACCTCGCGCGGGGCGCGGGCACCCTTGGGGAACTTGCGGTGGAAGAGCATGTGCGGGAGGAGGAGAAGCTTCAGCATGCGGCGGCGAAAGGGCGTCAGCTTCAGCTTCATCGTCGCTCCCGTGGTCGCCTCGCCGATGAACACGCGGTACGTCAGCGCCAGGTGCTCGGTGATCTCGGCGGGGGTCCACTTGCCGGGCTGCCAGGGCGTGGTCCAGGCGTCGGCGGGGAGCGCGGCGGCGGCATTCAGATAGCCGGCGAGCGCCACCTGGTGCTCTTCGAGCGCCGAACGCCAGCGCGCGTCGGTACGCGGCACGGTCGCGGGCATGGGTGCGGAGGGGTGGGGAGGGATGGGAAAAGGCCGCCGGTCAGCGGCCTTCGGTCAGCCAGTGGGTGATGCGGATGGGCGATTCGGTGAACTTCCACCCGGCGCGGCGCCACTCCTCCACCTGGCGGATCAGGTCGGAGGCCAACGCCTGCCGGTCGTGCCCGGGAAGCTCCGGGTCCTGGTCGCACGCCCACTCGCGGTAGCGCACCGTTCCATCGGCATCCGGGGGAAAGAGCATGATGACGTAGCCCTCGTCCCCCGACGGGCTCCTGGCCTGAAAGCCGATGTTGGCTTCCCTGCTCACGGCGCGGCGGGCTCCGCGGCGACGGCTACGGGCGACGAGCGGACGAACACGACGCCGGGCTCGCGCGCGCCCTCGGCCGAAACCACGCCGTCGATGGCCATCGCCACGAAGAGCAGGGCCAGGTACAGCAGCGAGTTGCGGTACAGCGCCCACGCCGGCTTCACGAAATCCGCCGCGCGCATCACCCGCACCACGTCGCGCAGGAACCACAGCCCCAGGATGGCCGCCATCACCCCGTAGAACGCGCCCAGCCCGCCGTACGTCACCGGGCCCAGCGACAGCGGCACCAGGATGAGCGTGTACAGCAGCATCTGCTTCATGGTCTCGCGCTCGCCCCAGACGTTGGGCGCCATGGGCACGCCCGCGCGGCCGTAGTCCTTCTGCTTGACCAGCGCCAGCGCCCAGAAGTGCGGCGGCGTCCAGAAGAACACAATCATGAACAGGTAGACGGCCGTCAGCGAGATCTCGCCGGTGGCCGCGGCCCACCCCACCAGCGGCGGAAACGCCCCCGCCGCCCCGCCGATGACGATGTTCTGCGGCGAGGTGCGCTTCAGCCAGCGCGTGTAGACGAAGACGTAGAACAGGAGCCCGGCCAGCGCGAGGATGGCGCTGATCAGGTTGACCTTGAACGCGAAGAGCGCGAACGCCGCCGCGCCCAGCGTAATGCCGAACGCCAGCACGTGCCCCGGCGACATGCGGCCGCTGGGGATGGGCCGCAGCTTCGTCCGCGGCATGTGCACGTCGATGTCGCGGTCCATGAACATGTTGATGGCGTTGGCCCCGCCCGCCATCAGGTACCCGCCCAGCAGCGTCCACAGCAGCACGCCCACGCCCGGCATGCGGCCCAGCGCGATGAACATGGGCGCGGCCGTGGTCACCAGCAGCAGCGAGATGATGCGCGGCTTGGTGAGCGTCACGTAGTCGCGCAGCCGCTGCGCCACGCCCCCCGAACCGGTGCGCGCGGCGGCCATCCCGGCCCGCTGCGTGGCCGTGGTCATCTGCGCGTCGGCCCCGTCGCGCGGAGGCGCGGGCCGGGGGGCGCTCAGGGCTTCGGTGGAAAGGGCGGCGATCGCGTCGGACATCAACCTGGTCGTTCCGGGTGCAAGGTGGCCCAAATATACGCCAGCGGCTCCGGAGCGCCACCCTCCGCGGGGGATTCCCCACAGCCGGCGGGAGATTGCCCCACGCCCGCCAAGCCCAAAGCGTTCAACCACTTGCGCGCGCGCGCCCCGTCCCTGTACCGTGGTGCGCCGTCGCAGCCATCACCCGCGCACCCCCTGATGTCCATCAACCCCAACGCCCACAAGGGCTTTGCCCGCGCCGCGCAGGTGGTGCTGGCGTACACCGTGGCCGTGGTGCTGTGGGGCGCGTACGTGCGCGCCACGGGGTCCGGCGCGGGGTGCGGGCGCCACTGGCCGCGCTGCAACGGGCAGACGATCCCGCGCAGCCCCTCGGCCGAAACCATCATCGAGTTCACGCACCGGGCCACTAGCGGCCTGGCGCTCCTCGCCGTCGTGGCGCTGCTCCTCTACGGCTTCCGTTGCCTGCCGAAGGGCGCACCCGCGCGGGCCGGTGCGGTCGCCTCGGTGGTGCTGATGCTCACCGAGGCGGCGGTGGGCGCCGGGCTGGTGCTGCTGGAGCTGGTGGGCGCCAACTCGTCGGGGTGGCGGGCGTTCATGATGGCGCTTCACCTGGTGAACACCTTCTTCCTGCTGGGCGCCATCACGCTCACCGCCTGGTGGGCCACCGGGGCGCCGCGCATCCGCCTGCGCGGCCAAGGCGCCGCGGCGGTGCTGATGCTTTCCGCCATCGTGCTGACGGTGATCGTCGGGGTGACGGGCGCCATCACCGCGCTCGGCGACACCCTGTTCCCCAAGACGTCGGTTGGGCTGAACGTGTCGCCCACGGCGCACTTCCTGGAGCGGCTGCGAGTGGTTCACCCTGCCATCGCCATCGCCACCGGCTCGTTCGTCGTCGTCTCGGGCGCGGCGGTGCGCAGGATGCGGCCGGACCCGGCAACCGTGCGGTTTTCGCGGATGCTCGCGTGGCTGTTCGGATTGCAGATCGTCGCGGGGACGGTGAACGTGGTGCTGCTGGTTCCCGTGTGGATGCAGATCATTCACCTGCTGCTGGCCGACGCGCTGTGGATCACCCTCGTCCTGACCGCAGCCTCGGCCCTGGCTGACCGCGATTCGGGCAGCCACCCGGCGGATGCCACACGCGTCCCGGTACCGGAGCCGGCGGCGATCTGAGCGGGGGTCCACCCGGCTCGACGGGCTGCCGCTCACGCGGAGGGAGCCCCCTCCCCCCGGCCCCCTTCCCCCGCTGCGCAGGGGAGGGGGAGACCCGGATCCAGGCTTGATTGCACGTGCGGTCCGATCGCACCTCCAGAATCCAGACGCGCGCACCCGACGCGCACACCCGACGCGCACACCCGACCCGCCGACGCGCGCGCTGTCATCCCGAAGGAGCGACCCCGGCCAACCTGCCCGCACAACACACGTCGCAGCGACTGAGGGATCCGCCACACACCTCGCGACACCACTCCGGAACGGCAGGAACACATCACTCGGTGTCGTTCGGGCGTATACGCCCGGATCAGCGGACCCGGCTCACTCCACGACCGCCGGGCGCCGCCCGGAGTGTGTGGCGGATCCCTCGGTCGCTGCTGTCTAAGTCGCCAGGGCCGGTTCGGCGTGGCCGCTCCGTCGGGATCACAGTGTGCGCCACACCTGCCGAAGCGCGATCGAATTCTCCCCCTCTCCCGCTTGCGGGAGAGGGGGCCGGGGCGAGAGGGCAGCCGGGGAATGCGCCGCCGCCACTCGACACGCTCCATCACTCGCTAGGGCAGCGGGGGAATGCGCCGGACTCCCCGAAGCGCGCAACACTGGCTCCCTTCCCCCGCGGCTGTTTGCGGGGGAAGGGTTGGGGATGGGGGG
>NZ_DATBNB010000466.1 GCF_036554565.1 Longimicrobium sp.
CCAACAAGGCGTTCGCCCACTATCGCTGGTAAAGGCAGGCCGGGCGCTTGCCCGGCTGAATTGATCGATCAGGAAGCCGCGGCGGCGCGAAGGGCGAAACTGCCCTTTGCGCCCCGTGTTTTCCGCTACCGATAGACGAAATCCAATGGCCCGCACCACACCGCTCGAGAAGTACCGCAACATCGGCATCATGGCGCACATCGATGCCGGCAAGACGACCACCACCGAGCGCATCCTGTACTATACCGGCCGTACGCACAAGATCGGCGAGGTGCACGAAGGTGCGGCCACGATGGACTGGATGGAGCAGGAGCAGGAGCGCGGCATCACCATCACGTCGGCCGCCACCACGTGCCAGTGGTCGCGCTTCGACCAGATGTACCGCATCAACATCATCGACACCCCGGGGCACGTGGACTTCACCGTCGAGGTGGAGCGCTCGCTCCGCGTGCTCGACGGCGCCGTCTGCGTGTTCGACGCGGTGGCGGGTGTAGAGCCGCAGTCCGAGACGGTGTGGCGCCAGGCCGACAAGTACGGCGTGCCGCGCATCTGCTTCGTGAACAAGATGGACCGCACCGGCGCCAACTTCGATCGCTGCGTGGCCATGATCGTCGACCGGCTGGGGGCCAACCCCATGCCCATCCACCTCCCCATCGGCGACGGCGAGAAGTTCGTCGGCATCGTCGACGTCCTTCGCCAGGTGGAGCTGATCTACGACGACAGCACCATGGGCAAGAACTGGACGGAGCAGCCCATCCGCGAAGAGCTGAAGGAGCGCGCCGCCGCGGCCCGCTTCGCGCTGGTCGAGGGCTCGGTGGAGCACGACGAGGCGCTCATGGAGCGCTACCTGGAGGGCGAGGAGATCCCCGAGGCCGAGCTGCGCCGCGCCATCCGCAACGCCACCATCTCGGGCGCCATCGTGCCGGTGCTCACCGGCTCGGCGTTCAAGAACAAGGGCGTGCAGCAGCTGCTGGACTCGGTGATCGACTACCTGCCGGCCCCGGTCGACATCCCGGCCATCAAGGGAACGGACCCGGAGAACGACGACGCGGCCATCGAGCGCCACGCGACCGACGACGAGCCCTTCTCGGCGCTGGCGTTCAAGATCGCCACCGACCCCTTCGTGGGTAAGCTCACGTTCTTCCGCGTGTACTCGGGCGTCATCAGCTCGGGCTCGCACGTGCTGAACAGCACCAAGGGCAAGCGCGAGCGCCTGGGCCGCATCCTCCAGATGCACGCCAACAAGCGCGAGGAGATCCCCGAGGTGCGCGCCGGCGACATCGCCGCCGCCATCGGCCTCAAGGACACCACCACCGGCAACACGCTCTGCGACCCGGAGCACCCGGTGGTGCTGGAGAGCATGACGTTCCCGGAGCCGGTGATCGACGTCGCCATCGAGCCCAAGACCAAGGTCGACCAGGACAAGATGGGCGAGGCGCTGCGCCGCCTGGCCGACGAGGACCCGACCTTCCGGGTTCACACCGACCAGGAGACGGGCCAGACCATCATCTCCGGCATGGGCGAGCTCCACCTGGAAATCCTGGTGGACCGCATGCTCCGCGAGTTCAAGGTCGACGCCAACGTGGGCCGTCCGCAGGTGGCCTACCGCGAGACGATCCGCAAGCTGGTGGAAAAGGTCGAGGGCAAGTTCGTCCGCCAGACCGGCGGCTCGGGCCAGTACGGCCACGTCGTCATCAACATGATGCCGGCCGACCCGGGGCAGGGCTTCGTCTTCGAGGACAAGATCGTGGGCGGCGTGATTCCCCGCGAGTTCATCAAGCCCAGCGAGCAGGGGCTTCGCGAGGCCATGGACACCGGCGTGCTGGCCGGCTACCCCATGGTCGACGTCAAGGTGCAGCTGGTTTTCGGCAGCTACCACGACGTCGACTCGTCGGAAATCGCGTTCAAGATCGCCGCGTCGATGGCCTTCAAGGAGGCCGCCCGCCGCGCCCAGCCGGTGCTGCTGGAGCCGGTGATGAGCGTGGAAGTGATCACCCCGTCGGACTACATGGGCGACGTGATCGGCGACCTGAGCAGCCGCCGCGGCAAGATCCAGGGGATGGACCAGCGCGGCGAGGCCCAGGTGATCAACGCCATGGTGCCGCTGTCCGAGATGTTCGGCTACAGCACGTCGCTCCGCTCGATGTCGCAGGGCCGCGCCGTGTACAGCATGCAGTTCGCGCAGTACGAGGAAGTGCCCAAGAGCAAGGCCGAAGAGATCGTGGCCAAGGTCCGCGGCTGATCTTCGTTCCCTCAGTAGGCTGAAAAGAGTTTCACGCAGAGGTCGCAGAGGGAAAAGAGAGGACGCAGAGGGCTCCGGTGAGTTCCTCTGCGTCCTCTCCGTTTTCTCTGCGCCTCTGCGTGAACCTGTTTTTACGAGGCTTGGGGTGAGCCGGGGGTTGACGTTTGGGGCAACTGTCGCTATTCTTCGCGTCTTGCCCCCGGATTTTTGGGGCACGAGCACCTTGCCGCAGCGGCTGAGGCGGTGAGGTGTGCTGTTCTTGGGACCCGGCGCGGAGACGCCGGACCACCCGAGCCGCGGCTGAGGCGGTTCGCCGGCCCGGGGGCGCGCAAGACGCGCCGCCCGGGCGGAATCCATTCAGCCATCCATTTCTCCACCACCTCGAAAATGAGGATTCAAACCAATGGCCAAGGCCAAGTTTGAGCGCAACAAGCCGCACGTGAACGTGGGCACCATCGGGCACGTGGACCACGGCAAGACCACGCTGACGGCCGCGATCACGCGGATCCAGGCAGCCAAGGGGCTCGCCGACTTCATCAGCTTCGACAACATCGACAAGGCTCCCGAGGAGCGCGCGCGCGGCATTACGATCAGCACCGCGCACGTGGAGTACCAGACCGAGGCGCGCCACTACGCGCACGTCGACTGCCCCGGCCACGCCGACTACGTGAAGAACATGATCACGGGCGCGGCGCAGATGGACGGAGCCATCCTGGTGGTGTCGGCGGCCGACGGCCCCATGCCCCAGACGCGCGAGCACATCCTGCTGGCGCGCCAGGTGAACGTGCCGTACATCGTGGTCTTCCTGAACAAGGTCGACATGGTGGACGACCCGGAGCTCCTGGAGCTGGTGGAGCTTGAGGTTCGCGAGCTGCTCAGCGAGTACGACTTCCCGGGCGACGACATTCCCATCATCGCGGGCTCGGGGCTCAAGGCGCTGGAGTCGGGCGACCCGAACAGCGAGTGGGGCCAGAAGATCACCGCCCTGATGGACGCGGTCGACAGCT
>NZ_DATBNB010000467.1 GCF_036554565.1 Longimicrobium sp.
CTCCCGCCTTCCACATTTTCATCATCGGCCTGGTTTCGTGCGCGCGGGTAGCGACCCCTCGAACCCGGAGGACGAGCACTGTAGCGTGTGTCCGCACGTCTGTCCAGCTTCTTGTCCCGCGGCCATAGCCTTGCGGCGCGAACAAATAGAACGAGGGCCGCCCCTGCACCGGGGCGGCCCTCGTTTTTTCGGCGCGACGCGCTTACTGCACCACGCGCCTCACCTCGCCCACACCGACCGCGGCGCCGCCGCGGCGGGGGTCGGCGACGCCCGACTGGTGGCCGCTTTGCAGCACGATGATGGACTGCACGTCGCCCTGGAACCCGCCCCGCTCCGCCACCGCGTGCCCCATGGCGCGCAGCCGCGCCGCGGTGGCGTCGGTCAGGCCGTTGCGCTCGTAGCGCAGGGTGTCGGGAAGGTGCTGGTGGTGAAGGCGGGGGGCCAGCGTCGCCGTCGCCACGTCCATCCGGAAGTCCACGACGTTGCTCACGATCTGCGCCACCGAGGTGATGATCGTGGACCCCCCCGGCGTCCCCGTCACCAGCAGCACCTTGCCGGCCGGGTCCAGCACGATGGTGGGCGTCATCGCCGACAGCATCCGCTTGCCGGGCTGCACCGAGTTGGCCGCGCCCTGCACCAGGCCGAACTGGTTGGGCACCCCCGGCTTGCTGGTGAAGTCGTCCATCTCGTTGTTCAGCAGGAACCCGGCGCCTTCCACCGTCACCAGGTTGCCGTACAGCGAGTTGATGGTCGTCGTTACCGCCACGGCGTTGCCGCGCCCGTCCACGATGGAGTAGTGCGTGGTGTGCTCGCCCTCGGCGGGCGCGCCCAGCCCCGGCGCCACCTGCGTGGAGGGCGTGGCGCGCGCCCGGTCGATCCCCCGGCGGCGCTCGGCGGCGTACGCGTCCGACACCATCCGCTCCGTGGGCATCTTCACGAAGTCGGGATCGCCCAGGTAGGCGTTGCGGTCCGCATAGGCGCGGCGGGTGGCCTCGGTGAAGGCGTGGACGTGCTCGGGCGACAGGTAGCCCATCCGCGGAACGTCGTATCCCTCCAGGATGTTCAGGATCTCCGCCATCGTCACACCGCCCGACGACGGGGGCGGCATGGAGATCACCTGGTGCCCGCGGTACCCGAACTGCACCGGGTCGCGCCAGACCGCCTTGTAGCGCGCCATGTCTTCGCGGGTGATCAGCCCGCCCCCGCGCCTCATCTCCGCTTCCACCAGCTCGGCCGTGCGCCCGCGGTAGAATCCGTCCATCCCCTCGGCGGCGATGCGGCGGAAGGTCTCCGCCAGGTCCGCCTGCACCAGCCGCTCGCCCGTGCGCGGCACCCGGCCGGTGGGCACGAACACCTTCGCGGTGCCGGGATAGCGGCTGAGCCGGTCTTCGTACGAGCGCAGCGAGCTGGCGAGGCGCTCGTGCACCACGATCCCCTCGGCCAGGGCGATGGCGGGCTGCACCAGCTCGGCCCAGGGGAGCGAGCCGAAGCGCTTGTGCGCCTCCCACATCCCCGCCACCGAGCCCGGCACCCCCGCGGCCTTGTGCCCCACGATGGAGAGCGAGTCCGACACGTTGCCCAGCGAGTCCAGGAACATGTCGCGGGTGGCTGCAAGGGGCGCCGCCTCGCGGAAGTCCAGCGACGCCGTGGTGCCGTCGGCCATGCGCACCACCATGAATCCGCCGCCGCCGATGTTGCCTGCCTCGGGGTTCACCACGGCCAGCGCGAAGTGGGTGGCCACGGCCGCATCCACCGCGTTGCCGTTGCGGCGCAGGACCTCGGCGCCCACCTCGCTGGCCACGCGGTCCGTCGTCACCACCATCCCGCGGGCGGCAAGGGTGGGGGAGATGGAGCCGCGCGGAAACTCCCAGTCGGCGGCGAACCGGAGGGTGTCGTCCGCCGCCGCCTCGGCACGCGCGGGGCCGGAGGGGCCGCAGGCGGCGGGCGCCAGGGCGATGAGGAGCAGCGGGAGCGCGCGGAAGATCGTGGTCACGGGTCGGCCGCCTGGCAGCAGGGGACTGGTCGGCACGGCGCGGGTGCCGTACGTTGCCGGATCTAAACTACGGCGGAGCGCGGCGGGGGCAACCGGGCGGCGACCCGGAACCTTCCTTGCGTTCCCCTTCGGAACGGCGCACGTTGCGTCCGGCTCCGTACTTCCCCCTCGTCGCCGACGGATGACTCCCAGGCCGCCGCTGGACCCCCGGCTCACCGAGCAGCGCAACCCCGCCACCGCGGAAATCGACCGCCTGTCGGCGCTGGAAATCGCCCGGATCATCAACCTCGAAGACCAGAAGGTGGCGCCCGCCGTGGCCGCCCAGATCGACGCCGTGGCGCGCGCCATCGAGTTCGCCGAGGCGGCGTTCCGCAAGGGCGGCCGGCTGATCTACGTGGGCGCGGGCACCAGCGGCCGCCTCGGCGTGCTGGACGCGTCGGAGATGCCGCCCACCTACGGCATCGATCCCCAGATGGTGCAGGGGATCATCGCGGGTGGATACACGGCCCTGCTGAACGCGGTGGAAGGCGCCGAGGACAGCCGCGAGGCGGGGTGCGAGGAGATGGACGCGCGCGAGGTGGGGCCCAACGACTTCATCTTCGGCATCGCCGCATCGGGGAGCACGCCCTACGTGCACGGCGCGCTGACGCGGGCCAAGCAGCGGGGCGCGCGCACCGGCTTTCTCCTCTGCACTCATCCCGACGAGTGGATGCTGCAGGTGTACGACGTGGTGATCGCCGTCCTGGTGGGCCCTGAGGTGGTGACGGGGTCCACGCGGATGAAGGCGGGAACGGCCACCAAGCTGGTGCTGAACATGGTGACCACCGGCGCCATGATCCGGCTGGGCAAGGTGTACGGCAACCTGATGATCGACCTGCGCGCGACGAACGAAAAGCTGCGCGACCGCAGCGAGCGCATCCTGATGGAAACGCTGGACCTGGAGCGCGAACCGGCCCGCGCGCTGCTCAAGGCGTCCGGCGGCAGTGTGAAATTAGCCATGGTGATGCAGTGGACGGGCGCCGACCGCGAGCGCGCCTCGGCCGAGCTGGCGCGCCACGGCGGCCGCGTGGGCGAGGTGCTGAAGGAAAGCCGCGCCCGATGACGCCGTTCCCCGGCGGGTTCGACCGCTTTCCCGCGCGCCCGCCCTCGGAGGTGGAGTGGGAAGACCTGCTCCTTCGGCTGGAGATCGCCCCGCGCGCACTGGCGCTGGCGGTGGAGGACGCGGGAGGGCGCGGCGCCTCGCTCCTCCCGGAGCTGAAGACGGCGGTGCTGTCCGACGAGTGGCTGGGGCAGGCCATCGAGGCGCTCTCCGAAGGCCGGCCGCTGGCGCGCGGCGGCGACTTCCTGCTGCAGCTTCCCAACGAGCACGACGTGGGCAAGCGCTACCTGGTCGCGTTCGCCTCGCGCCGGGCCCGCAACTTCGCCATGCTGCAGCGGCGCGGGATCAACGTGTGGGACTGGCGCTCCGAGGTGGACGGCGAACCCGTGACCATGTACCAGCTGGTGTCTGCGGTGGTGGATGCCGACGGCGAGCGGCTG
>NZ_DATBNB010000468.1 GCF_036554565.1 Longimicrobium sp.
GGACGAAACCGTACGCTGCGTATGACGCGAAGGCTGGCCTCGTTGAACCCTGGATTGGTGGATGACGTGATCACCACCTGCTCCGGGACGCCCTCGGTGCTCACCCGCATGCGAACGACGACGGTCCCGCGTGCCTCACCCGCCTTGAGCCTCTCCGGATATTCGCGGTTCATCGCGATCCTGAGCGATTGCTCGTTGAGCAGTGTGGGCATCCGCGCGACGACGTCGTCCTTCGGAGCAGGCGGGGCGTCGACCTCGGGCGCCTGCGGGGCCGGCGCGGGCACCTGCCATTGGATCGGGAGCTCCACCCGTACGTTCACGGGCCGGCCATCCACCTCCGCGGGCGCAAATCGCAGCACGGAGAGCGCCGCCAGCGCCGGCGCATGGAGCGCGCTGTCGGTGCTGGCGATGATGTTGAACTCCCTCCCGGTGCCATCCACGTCCACGATGAAGCGCACGTGCACCGACGGAGCGACGCCGGCAGCCGGGGTGCCCCCCGGATACGACGCAGCCAGGGCGGCGGTGAACTCGTCCACGTTCAGGGGCCGCGGCAGCACGGTCACGGACTGTGCTTCGTAGACGGTGTCGGCGGGCACCGCCGGTGTGCCCTGTCCAAACGCGGGCAGCGACGCGAAACCGAGCAGGGCGCCGACGACCGGGACCTTGATGTTCATCGTGAGTGCTTGCGGAGAGTGGGAGGGGCGGATGATCGAAGATATCACGCGCCACGCGTTCCATACAGCCAAGGTGCGTCCCACGGGCAGCGGAGCAGGATCGCACCGCTCGCAACCGGACTTTCTTGCTGTCCGGAGTGCGGGAGCGTACGATGGGGAGCCCCCCGCCTGACCAGCGTGTGCGCGCACGTCGATCCGCCTATGCACCTCCCACCTCCAATTCGCCGGTGCCTGACGACGATTTGACCATCTTCCCCGTCGAGAGAGGCGCGGACGACGAATCCCGCATCGGCAAGCTGACCGGCGCGGCGGCAGGGGTTTCCCGGCGGCTCGCGCAAGAGGCCGAGCGAGCGGCGAACGTCGGGCGGGGCGTCGCGAGCGGGATCGGGCAGCGGGCGCAGCGGGTGTGGGTTCCCGAAGATCCGGACGTGATCCTCGCCTCGCCCGCGTTCTCGCCGTTTCCGGCGAGCGGCCCGGCCGTCGAGATGCTGAGCATCGCGTGGCAGGCAGATGCGCTGCTCGGGCTGTCCGCGCTCGGCGTAACCGTGTGCGAGCGCGAGATCATCACCGTCACCCGGTCCGTGTTCCACGACGGCCTGCGTCACCAGGAACTCAGCCGGCGGCTGTTCGGCGCGGACTATGACGCGATCCACCGCTGGATGGACACCGTGCCGGGCAGCGGCATCCGGGGCGGCGGCATCGTGCACCGGCTGCAGCACGGGCACGACCTCGCGGCAGTGCAGCAGGTGTACGACCAACACGGGCTTACCGGGGCGCTGGTGTGGATGCAGCACGTGGGGCAGGACCTGGCCACGCCCACGGGCATTCCCATCCCCATCGGCGGGCCGAGCCTGAGCTCGTGGCTGGTGGAGACGGGCCGTGCCAGCTCGGGGAAGGCGGCGCTGATGCTGTCGTTCAACGCGGCGGAACTCGCGGCGACGGTGCTCGGCGGCGCGTTTGCGCTGCGCCTGGCGACCCTGGCCGCGGAGGTCCGGCGCAAGTGGCAGGTCGCCCGCCGGTGTGCCGCCGCGAGCGATGCATGGGCGCGCGGCGACCTGGACGCGGTGGTGGCGCACTACAGCGAAGCACGTGCGCTCTCCAACGACGATCCCACGATCCTCATGGCGCTGGGCTGGGCCTACGCGCAGATGGGCCGCCCCGCCGCCGAATCGTTCCTGGCGTTCCGGGCCGCGGCGATGGGGCTGGCGAAAGAGGACCAGGTGGCGGTGGTGGATGGGGCGACGCTGAGCCTGCGCGGGCTGGCCTACATGCTCGCCCTTTCGCAATCCGTGCAGGTGCTGGAGGAAACCGACCTGCGAGGCGCGTGGCGCTCCGAGCTGGACCGCATGCTGCGCGGCGCCATCACCGCCTTCGAGCAGACGGCGCTCACTCTTGCGGATGGGCCGAGCGTGCGCGTCCTCGATCGGGAGATGCCGCTATCCCGCGAGCGGCCGCTCTCCGCCGCGGCCAACTACTACCTCGGCGCGCGGCTCGCGCTCTCCGCCCCCTTCCTCGCCTCGTCGGCCGAGGCACCCCGCCTCGCCGCGCGTGCGCTCCAGATGCAGGCCCGGGCCGCGCGCGCCCATCCGCAGGCTGCCGCGCAGGTCGAGTCGTCCGCCGCTCGTTGGCGAGTGGAGCTGAGCGGAGTTGGGATCGGCCCACCCGTCCTGGCGGAGCCCGCATTGTAGGCGCTGGACCTCATCCAGCAGGTTGCGGGGCCGCCCTCACGGTGACGGTCACGTCGGAACACTGGACGTCCAGCTTCAGCTAAAGAACGAAGCGCCCGCCGGGATGGCTCCCGGCGGGCGCTTCATTTTCCCTGTCCCGTAGCCTACCGCGTCGGGGTGTCCCACTCGACGGGGAGCGCAACCCGGACCGCCACCGGCCGCCCGCCCACCTGCCCCGGCTTGAACCGCAGCCCCTGCAGCACCCGTAGCGCCGGCTCGTGGAGCTCGGGGTGGCTGGCTTTCACGACCCTCACGTCGCCCGTGCGCCCGTCGGCGTCCACCACGAAGCTGGTCATCACCCGGCCGGAAGCACGCGCGTAGCGCAGCACCGCGGGAAGGTCGTACCGGGCGTCGGCCAGCGCTTCCGGATTGAGCAGGTGCGGCTGGACGTCTACCTCCGCTTCCTCATAGACGCGCGTGCTGCCGAACGCATCGGCCGGCTCCCGAGCGGCGCCGCGGAACAGCCCGGCCACCCAGGCGAGGGCGACGAGCAGAAGGGTTGCGGCGACCCCGGCCGCCATCCACACGAAGCCGTTGACGCCGGTGGACGGCGCTCCGGGCGCGGAAGGTGTGCCGGATCCTGTCGGCGGGCCTGGCGCCGCCGGCCACGAGGGTGTCGCCGAATCCGGCCGCGGCCCGCCGGTATCCAGTGGTGGCGCCGAACGGGACGGCGGCGCTCCAGCCGGCTCCCGCTCGATCTGCCACTCGATGGGCAGCTCCGCCCAGACGGGGACTGGCCGGCCGTCTACCTCGGCAGGAGAGAAGCGGAGGCGCGACACGGCCGCAAGGCTGGCGGCGTCGAACAGGCGGTTGGTGCTGCTGGTGATTTCCAGGCTGCTGACCGACCCGTCCGTGTTCACCCTGAACCGTACCTGCACCGAGCCGGTCACCCCCGCGTCGCGCAGCGCTGGCGGATACAGGCGCTCCAGCTCTGTCTGCAACTCGGCGACGTTCAGCGGGCGGGGCGGGACCGTGACGGCACTCAATTCGTACGCAGCTTGATCGTCGGGCTGCGCGGCGGCCGGCAGCGCGGACAGGAGTGCCAGGGCCAGAACGGGCAACAGGTGGCGCGATCGCATCTGCGTTGGTGTACGGGTGGAGGTGAGGGGTTGAGGTTGCACCCTCGCCCGCCCGGCGTCAACGGTCCGATCCGCCGCGACACCCCGAGCTTGATCGTCTACCAACAAAGCGAAGCGCCCGCCGGGATGGCTCCCGGCGGGCGCTTCGCTTTCCCTGCCCGGCGGCGGCTACAGGGTCGTGCCGCCCGTTCCGAACCCGCCGGTGCCAGAACCGCCAGTGGCGCCGCCGACTCCTCCCGCGGTGCCGCCGCCGGTACCGGTCCCCGTCGAGCCGTACCCACCGGTGCCGGTCGTGCCCGTGCTGGTGGTTCCGCCGCCCGAGCGCGAGGTGCCGCGCTCGTAGCCGCGGCGCGCGAAGTCACGCAGCGAGTCGTAGCTCGCGGCGCGCGAGCCGCTGAAGCCGCTGCGCAGGTGCGGCTCCACGTCGTCGAAGCTGCGCCCGGCGTACTCCGGGTTTCGAGCCGCGGCGTAGCCCACCACGTAAACCGTGCGCGCCCGGTCGTACGGCACGCCCGTGGTGCGCACCGGGTGCGACTCGTAGTACGTGCGGCACTCCTGCTCCTCCTCCTCGCTGATGTCGCGGAGGCTCTCGTACAGCTTGCGGCCGGCCCACCAGCCGCCCGCCGCCAGCGCGATGCCGCCCACGATCATCTTCCAATCGTAGGCGTGGGCCGCAAAGCCGCGGATGCGCTCGAAGCGGCCTTCCTTGTCCTCGCCGTAGTCGCGGCGGATGTCCACCTCGACCTCGTTGAAGTCGCGGCCCGAGTACGTGGGGTTGGCCGCCGCGCGGTGGCCCAGCTCGTACCCGGTGCGCGCCTCGTCGTACGTGGACGGACCGGTGGCGGGGGTGGCCGGTACCGTGGCGTAGTGCCGCTGGTACGTCGTTTCGGCGGTCCCGAAGTCGTCTTCCGATCCGCCGAAGCTCACGGTGCCGGACGCGCCGCCCAGGTCACCACCCGACGATCCCAGGCTGCCCGTGGTGCCACCCAGGCCGCCGCCGGTCGATCCCGCCCCGGTCGATCCGCCGAGGCCGCCGGTCGATCCGCCGAGACCGCCCGTCGAGCCGGCGCCAGTCGAACCGCCGAGCCCACTCCCCGTCGAGCCGCCCAGTCCGCCGGCCGATCCAGCGCCGGTGGAGCCACCCAGACCGCTGCCCGTGGACCCACCGAGCCCACCGCCCGCGCTTCCACCCGTCGAGGCGCTCAGGTCTCCCGAGCTGCCGGAAGTACCGCTGCCGAAGCCACCGTCGTTGCGATCTTGATCCATACGTCCGTCTCCTTGCTAGGCGTTGACCAGAGCGCCGGAGCGAACGCATTGCCTATGCCACCTCGGCCCGAGGTGAGTGCCGCCGGTTATTGGAGCCGCTCGGAGACCGCTGCTTCGACGGCGGCGAGAGTCGCGTCATCGACGGGGGTCGGATAGACATGCTCGATTTGGCGGGGCAGCCAACGCGCGGGATCGCGGTGCATCCGCCATTCTTCGGTGAACGTATTCAACAAGGGTACGTCGAGGACGTGTCCGGCCCATTCGGGGGGCAACTGCCTCAGCCACGCAGCGGTGCCATCCGCCGGCCGAATGAGGCCGCCCTTTGGCTCAAATGTCGCCGCCGATACGGCGGGGCCGGTGAAGACTCGCAGATCGAGAACGGGGACGACCGTCTGAAGGCGGCGCGCCCGGCTGTACTCGTGACGGGTAAGTACAATCCCGAAACTGTAGCCGAACTCACGCTCCATCGGTCGCGTCAACCGGACGAGAAATCCGCGGATGCTCTCGCCCTTGGTACCGGGACCCGTGCCCTCTCCCATTCCCAGTGCGGTGTGCAGTTGCGCGCGAACCGCTGCCCGATGGCGGGACAGGTTGTCTGACGCGGTCGAGAAGTTACTGGAATCTTCGACGAGGATCGAGGAAACTTCGATGTAGCTCGCGTCCTGCCCCGGCAGCCGCAGCTTCTTCGTATCCGGCACGATGAATTGCGTCGCGCCATGGGCCACCTCGGTCGACTTGGTCGTCATCAGGGCCAGTGTCGCGGCGTCTCCGGGAACCACGCGGTTCAGCAGGTAGAACGGTCGCCAAGGCTTGCTATCGGGGACGTTCCGCCGCCATCTGGGCACGTCGAAGACGTACCCGGTCGGCCACGCCTCGCCCGGGCGTGCGATTTTCGACATTGGGGTAGGCTTGGATGTACAAAGGGCCGGAATCCAGTGATCCCAGCCCTCGAAGAACGGTGGCGTGGCGCGTTCAGTATTGGCGCTGTCGATTCAGGAGCGCACGGCTGGCGCGGCCTGCGTTTTTCTGCGCCTCGAAAAATGCCTCCATGTCCTCACCGGGGAGGGCGAAGGTCTGCTCCGCCGAAACGTCCGATCTCGATCCGGCACGCCGGGCAATCCTCACGTAAGCCCGCTTGAGCACGTGCGAGGCGCCTCCCAGGACTTTTTTGCCATGGTTGGCCGCAGCGCGGCCGCCCGTTACGACTCGACTGGACGTAAACCGCTTCACGCGTTTCTGCACGGCGGGTTCGGCTGTCGCCACGTCCCAACTGCCAGGGTGCGTCTCAGGACCTGTAATCTTGGCCACTCGACCTCCTTTCTCCTGGTGAAACGTACACGCTGGACTCGCGCCGGTCAAGCTTGAAATCCCGCCCCGCCGCGGTCGCTCCGTCCTCCGATTCCGACCGCTCCGCATCAGCCAGGGGCCGCGAGCGTCTGCAGCACGGGGCGCATGGCCGCGGTGGATGGCGCGAAAAGGGACAGCTGGTCTGCATCCGCGAAGACGGCGGCGAAGTCGGCGGGGGTGAGCGCGCGGGCCAGGCGCGCCGCGAAGGTGGTGCGGAGGACGCGTGCGTAGTGCGCCACGTCGTAGTCGCGCGGGTCGGCGGTGGAGGCGGGGTCCTCGTCCGCCGAGGGGACCACCGCCGCCCCGCCGCCCTGCGTGCGATACACCCGCACCCGCTCGCCGACGCGCCACGCCGTCCTCCCGCTGGCCAGCAGCGCCTCGTACGCCAGTTCGCGGCGGGCCTCGCGCGTCTCGGCGTAGCGCGCGGGCGACTTGGTCAGCCGCACGCGAGACGACACGTCGAAGGTAGGCAGCTCGCGGCGGCGGAGTGCGCCGAGGGTGGCGAGATACGTGTCGCGCACCCCGCCGACGTCGCCCGCGAACAGCTTCATCAGTGCGGCGCGCAGGAACGCCTCGCCGTACGGCTCCGCGCGGCTGGAGCGGAAGGCGACGCCGCGCAGCGTCAGCGTGCCGTCGTATCCCAGCAGCGCGTAGTTCTTGGGCTCGTGCGAAAGCATCGCCGCGTAGCGCCCGTCGAACTCCAGCTGCACCAGCGGCGGCAGCAGCGTGGCGACCTCGGCTACCACGCGCCGCTCGTCGGCCTCCATCCATCCCTCGGGGACGGCGAAGTACACGCCGTCCGTGTCGGCTTCCAGCAGCGTCACCCCGCGCGCGGCCAGCTCGCGGCACATCATCCCCAGCATCTCGCGGCCCCGGCGCGTCACCTCGTTGGCAGCGTGCACGTCGGCGAAGCGCGTCAGCTCGCCGCCCGCAGCCAGGTAGCCGTACGCGGAGTTCACCAGCAGCTTCATGGCCGCGGACATGGCCTCGTGCGTGTGGCGCTCCGCCGAGCCCGGGGGCGCCGCGCGGCCGCGGGCCTTGGCGGCCAGCCGCTGCTCCACCAGCCGGTCCACCAGGGCCAGAAGCGCGCCCACGGAGTCGCGCGCCGGGCCGATGCGGTAGGCGCGCATCAGCGACGGGTACAGGCTGGCGACGTCGGCCTTGACCACGCGATGCGCCACGCCGGTGGCGAACAGGTGGAGCGCGGCGCCGCTGTGGGGGGTGCCGTCCCCGGGCTGGTGCGCAGGAAGCGCGGCGCCGGCGCGCAGGTAGGCCCTCACCAGCAGCGGGTCGATGACCCCCGTCGCGGGCCCCGCGTCCGCGAGCCGCTCGTACCGCCGCGGGGCCATCCGCGCCAGCGCGAACGCGGCCCCGCCCAGCAGGTGCGCCAGGCCGGCCACCTCTTCCACGTCGTCCGTGGCGTAGCGGCGGATGCGCTCGGGGTCGGTGCGATAGACGGTGTAGATCTGGCTCCCCGGCACGTACTCGCGGTCCGGCGCGGCGATGCCGAGGTGTCTCGCGACGACCTTGAGGCCGTACCCGGGCAGGTCGCGGGTCGAGTGGTCGTGCCGCCGGACGGCGTCCAGCGTGTCGATCAGCTCGCGCCCCGGCGCCAGGAAGCGGACACGTCGCGAAGCATCGCGCGAATCCACCGTCCCGCGCCGCGCCGCCCGCTCGCGCAGTCCGAATCCGCCCAGCCGCCCCAGGTCGATCCTCACGCCCAGGCGGCGCGCGCGCGTGGCGAGAAAGGGCAGGTCGAACCC
>NZ_DATBNB010000469.1 GCF_036554565.1 Longimicrobium sp.
AGGGTTGGATCGGTTACCGGCCAAGGAACTGCTGCTCCGATACCACGCGATAGGCGTTCTGCGACTCGATGTACTCGATGAGCACGATGCGGTCGCCGCGCTGGAGCTGGTTGGGATCTTCGTGGCGAACCTGCAGGATCAGCCCGGCGCCGCCGTCGTCCACCGACGCCTGCCCGTAGTCACCGGACAGCGTGGGGGTAACGACCACCGCGGACGACCCGATGAGCGAGCGCTCGACGGGGCGCATCTTCGCGAGCACGCCGCGCAGCGGGCGCAGCGCCACGGAGGTCACGGCCACGGCGGGGACGAGCACGCCCACCATCGTGCCGAGGCCCGCCAGCGTCCGCACGCCTTCGGGCAGGCCGCCCAGCACCAGCAAGTGAACGAAGTACGCGCCCAGCCACGCGGTGAACACGAGCGTGGTGGCCACCACCGTCAACGGTACGCCACCCAGCCCCAGCTTGGAGAGCATCGCCGCCGCGGCCCCCGGGTCGGGCGCATCGCCGCCGCCCACCAGCGCGTCGACGGAGTCGCCATCGGCCAGGCCCGTGACCGCGAGCACCCAGTACAGGGTGACGACGGTCAGCAGCATGCTGTAGACGATGGTGGGAAAGCCGAGGGCGGTGTGCAGGAACTCGTTCACGGTGGTTGCGGTCCGCGTTCGTTCGGGGTTTGGCGAAGCCGGGTGGCGGCTTCCCCAAGTTCAACGGAGGAACGGGCTTCGGAGTTTCGAACGGGAGGGGCGGCCGCGCGGGCGGGGTGCAGATCGCCGCGACGAGGCGGCGTATCCAGCGGCGGCACATCAGATGTTTGGAACCTAAACGTGCGGACCTGATTACGTCAACTCTTAGGCCGGTTTTCGGCGCCGCCTGCCGGGGTCGATGGCCCGGAATTCCCTGCTGGAACGGAGAATGTGGCCTGCAGCGCAATCCGTCATCCAGAGGCCCGAGCACACTTGACCGGCCCGCAGCGCATACCATGCAGGGCCGTGGGATCTTGCCGCGGAAGCCACTTCGCCCGGGCGCGGCAGCGACACGGAGCCCTGGGCCTCGGCCCTGGTCCTCGCCTTGGGGGGGGCCGGCCCAAGCTTCCCCCGGGCGAATGAATTCGCTGCAACGACCACACGATGTCCACCTTCGTGGACTGGCCTGCTGCGGTGTGGCCCCGATGATGAGGCGCGCCCCGGCCTCTGCGCTCTCATCGAGTGCTACGAGACACGGCTCAGCGCGATCCCCGCTCGGTTTCCAGACGGGTCCGCAGCCGCTCGCGCCCGGCGGCCGCGTACCGCTTGCAGGCGTTCCCGTCCACGAGCGGCTGGCTCCCGGCGAGACGCTCGAACATCGCGGAGCCGCTGGGGTGCGGGGTGATGAGGATGTCGCAGGAAAGCGCCTCCAGCGTGCGGAAGCCGCGCTCGAAGTCTGCCACAGCGGATGGATAGGTAGGGCTGTCCGTGAAGCGGAAGCCATCCGCGGAGATCGGCGAGTGGCTGTCGGCGTAGACGACGTCCACGCACTGCGCGCCCTCGCACGACTTCCACGTCCACGTGGTGCCGCCCTGTGTGTGCCCCGGCGTCAGGTGCGCCGTAAGGGCGAGCGGGCCCACGCGCAGGGTTTCGCCATCCGCGAAGCGCCGCACGTTCCGCACAGGGGGAAAGTCCAGCAGCTCCCCGTGCTGGGGATCGCCCACCTCCGACGTGCCCTTCTCGAGCACGCGCGCGCTGGCGACGCTCGCCGCGACCTGCGCACCCGATGCCGCCTGCAGCGCCGCCAATCCGCCCGCGTGGTCGAAGTGCACGTGCGAGTTGAGGATGAGCCGCACGTCGCGGACATCGAAGCCCAGCGCGCGGATGTTGGCCAGGATCAGCGGCGCGGAGTTGGGGAGCGCGCCGTCGATGAGCACGTGGCCCTGCGGCGAGGTCACGAGGATGGCGGACAGGCCGTTCGTGCCCACGTAATAGGTGTTCCCGTGGATCTTTACCGGGGCGTGGGGCTCGTTCCACGCGGCGCAGGTGGAGCAGAGCGCCGCGGGATACGGCCGGGTGCGCGGATCGGCGGCCTGCGCGCAGGCGCTGGTGCCGGAGAGCGCCAGGAGCGCCGCGCTTGCGGCGAGGGTGCGGACGGAAACGGATCTCATGTTCGGGCCGTGGACAGGATGGTTCATCGAATGCGTCCGACCGGCCGGACGCACGTTGATAATACTCTCGCGCGCGGAGGACGATTCAGCCAGTACGGCGGCCGTCCCGCGAGGTGCGCCTTGGAGGGGCACGGCGTTTCGTTTATCTTCATTTTTCCGCACCATCGCCCCGTACCCTGTACCTTCCGATGGCACTGCGCGAGTTCGCCGTGGCGCGCATGGGACGTACGCCCCACCGGCGCCGTGCGGCCCGGCGCGCTCCTCCCCGCCGCTCCGGGGCTGGAGTCTGGATGGATCTGCTTCGAGAGTGCGGCCGAAAAGTGCCGGCTGGCCCCCATTCCCGAAGGGTGGGAGGTGTGGAGCGAGGAGCGCCTTCGCGCGTCGCTCGCCCAAGCCCGCGCCGCGGGCCGCAAGGACGCCACGGACGCGGAACATCCCGCGAATCCTTCTGCCTGACGCCGAATCAGCCGTGAGCGTACTTAGCCTTCGCCTTCCCGACTCGCTACATCGAAAGATCAGGGAGATCGCCGCTTCGGAAGGGATCTCGCTGAACCAGTTCATCGCGACCCCAGTGGCCGAGAAAACCTCGGCGCTCCTGACGGAAGATTATCTGGCTGCTCGCGCCGCGCGGGGAAATCGTGAGGCCTATCTCGCGGCACTCGACCTGGTGCCGGACGTGGAGCCCGCTCCCGAGGACCGGCTGTAACTTTTTCCGGGCTCCCCCCGTACACCGAAACATGCTGGTGGACGGGGCGGCGCCGGGTGTTTATTTTCCATCCCGTCCCCCCTCCCCTGACCGCGCCCGCTCACACCGTTCCCGCAGGAGCCCCGATGCCGACCCTTACGCGTTCCTTCCGCCGCGTGTTTTCGCGCGTGCTGGCCGCCGCCGGCCTTTCGCTGGCCGCCGTGGCCGCCGACGTTTCGTCCGCCGCCGCGCAGCCGGAGAAGCTGTTCACCGAGGAAGTCTCCAACTACCGCCTGACCTCGGCGGGGCTGCAGAAGTTCCTGACCGCCACGCGCGCACTGAGCGCGCTGGAAGACGAAGACCTCGAAATCGAGGAGCGGTTCGAGAACATGGACGAGGACGACGTGGACCTCGACCAGATCGCCTCGGCGTTCGACAGCGAGCCGCGGGTGAAGGGCGCCATCAACGGCGCCGGGTTCAGCAGCCGCGAGTACGTGACGTTCATGTTCTCGATGATCCAGACGATGTTCACGGCCGCGATGCTGGAGATCGGCGGCGAGAACGCGCTGGCGCAGATGGAGAACTCGGTGCTCAAGCAGAACGTTCAGTTCTACCGCGAGCACCAGGCGGAGTTCGAGGCCATGGGCGAGGCCCTGGAAGAGATGGGTGACGACGAGGGCGAAGAGAACGAAGAAAGCTGATCGCCTCCCTTCGCGGGCAGCGAACGAGAAAGCGGCGGCACGCTCCAGGCGTGCCGCCGCTTTCTTTTGTCATCTCATCCCGGCGTAGATCTCACGTGCCGCGGGGCCTCACGACGACGGCGGCGGCACGAAGCCGGTGGTGTCCGTGGGCGCGGCATCGCCCGGAGCGATTTGCTCTTCGTCCTTGTTTTCGGCGCCCGTGGGGCTCTCGCCCGAACACGCGGCTCCCGACAGCGCGAGCCCCAGGGCCGCGGCGGTGAAGATGCGTCTGGCGTTCATCGTGTCCTCCATCTTGCCTGGTTCTCCTGCCCGAAATCTCCCTCGGGCATCCGCCGCGTCGCCAAGCATCTTCCATGCCCGCATGCAGTTAGGCTCTCCGGACGGCCCGCCGTCATCCTCCACGCGCCCCTCCCTTTCCTCCGTGACCTCCGTGCCCTCCGTGTGAGACCGGCTTTCCGAGTCGTACGATGATTGCACAGCGCCTGTCTCCCGCCGCCGGAACACGGACGGAGGCGGCCCAGGTGCGTCCAATCGTACGAGGAGGAGCGGGATGGAATCGACGGAACGGTCGGTGTCGGTGTGGGAGGTCACGCGGGCGCAGCGTACGACCGCGCCCCTGCATGGCGACGCCGAAGCGGACGTGTGCGTGATCGGCGCGGGGATCGCGGGAATGACCACGGCCTACCTGCTGGCCAAGGCGGGGCGGCGGGTGATCGTGCTGGAAAAGGACGCCGTCGGCGCGGGTGAGACCGGGCAGACCACGGCACACCTTTCCAGCGCGATGGACGACTACTTCCACGTGCTGGAAGGCGTGCACGGCGAGCAGGGCAGCCGCATCGCCTTCCAGAGCCACCAGGCCGCCATCGAGCAGATCGGCGCCATCGCGGCCGCCGAGGGCATCGACTGCGACTACGAGCGCGTGGAAGGCTACTACTTCCTGGACCCCAGCGAGTCCGCGGACTTCCTGGAAAAGGAGCGCGACGCCGCCCGCCGCGCCGGCGCCGCGCCGGAGGTCGTGGAGCGCATTCCCGGCGTGCCGTTCGACAGCGGCCCCGCGCTGAAATTCCCCAACCTGGGCCAGTTCAACGCGCTCAAGTACCTGTCGGGCCTGGCTGACGCCGTCGAGCGGCTGGGCGGGCGCATCCACACGAGCACCCACGTCACGAGCGTGGAGGGCGGCGACCGCGTCACGGTGTCGGGCGAGGGGTTCCGCGTATCGGCGGGCGCGGCGGTGGTGTGCACCAACCCGCCCATCCACGACCGCTTTGCCCCGCACAGCAAGCAGGCGCCCTACCGCACCTACGTGGTGGCGGCCCGCGTGCCCGCCGGCTCCATCGCCCGCGGCCTGTACTGGGACACGCTGGAGGCCTACCACTACGTGCGCCTGGCGCCGGCCGAGGGAGACCCGGCCCACGAGTGGCTGATCGTGGGCGGCGAAGACCACAAGCAGGCGCACGAAGACGACACGCACGACGAGCACTGGGGCAACCTGGAGGCGTGGACCCGCGAGAGGTTCCCCATGGCCCAGTCGTTCGAGCTGCGGTGGAGCGGGATGGTGATGGAGCCGGCCGACTACGTGGGCTTCGTCGGCCGCGACCCGGGCGGGCGCCAGAACGTGTACATCACCACCGGCGACTCCGGCCAGGGGATGACGCACGGCACCATCGGCGGAATGCTGAACACGGACCTGATCCTGGGCCGGCCCAACGAGTGGGAAACGCTGTACGATCCCAAGCGCAAAACGATCTCCAAGGACTCCGTGATGGAGTTCGTGCACGAGAACGTAGACGTGGCGCTGCAGATGACCCGCCACGCCCCCGTGGGCGGCGACGCCAGGTCCGAGGCGGATATCCAGCCCGGGCAGGGCGCCGTCATCCAGCGCGGTCTGCACAAGGTGGCGTGCTACCGCGACGAGCAGGGCGGCGTGCACGAGATGTCGGCCGTGTGCACGCACCTGGGGTGCATCGTCCGCTGGAACGGCGCCGAGAGCAGCTGGGACTGTCCCTGCCATGGCTCGCGCTTCGCACCGCTGGGCGAGGTGCTGACGGGACCCGCCATCGGCCCGCTGAAAAAACTGGACGGAGAGAAGGAATGAAGCCTCGCGCGGCCCTGCTGGACGTGGACGGCACCCTGATCGACAGCAACGACGCGCACGCGCAGGCGTGGGTGGACGTCTGCGCCGAGTTCGGCTACGACGTGGAGTTCGGCCGCGTGCGCCGGATGATCGGCATGGGGGGCGACAAGGTGCTGCCGGAGCTCACGGGCCTGTCGGACGAGGAGGGGACGGGGGCGGAGATCAAGGAGCGCCGCGGCGAGCTCTTCCGCGAGCGCTTCCTGCCCACGCTCAAGCCCTTTCCGCAGGCCAGGGAGCTGATCCAGCGGATGCGCGACGAGGGGCTGACCATCGTGGTTGCCACCTCGGCCAGCAAAAAGGACATGGGCGGGCTGCTGAAGCAGGCGGGGATCGCGGACCTGATCGAGGAAAAGACCTCGTCCAGCGATGCCGAGCACTCCAAGCCCGACCCCGACATCATCGATGCCGCCGTGGAAGCCGCCGGGTGCCCGCCCGGCGAAGCGGTGATGCTGGGCG
>NZ_DATBNB010000470.1 GCF_036554565.1 Longimicrobium sp.
CCTCGCCCAGCAGCACGAAGCGCGCATCGCCCACCAGTTCGAGCAGCGCGTCCCAGTCGCCCTCGCCTCCGTGCAGCGGAACCGCCGCCCCGCGCACCGCCTCCACGGCCGCCGCATCGTCCCCGCCCTTCGCGCGTCCCAGCATCGCTCTCCCTCTCCGTTGGATGGATGTGGACAGCAACGGGCGCACCGAGCATGCCACCCGGCCCGGCTAATGCACATGCACCAAACCTTGGACAGGGAACGCTGCAACAACGGGAACGGATGTACATCGGGATTGCCGCGGGCACGTCGCGGATGGCGCTGGCCTCGATCTTCGTGGTGGCCGGCGTGCTTCATTTCGCCATCACGGACATGTACGTCCGCGTGATGCCGCCGTACCTGCCCTGGCCGCGCGAACTGGTGATGGCGAGCGGCGCGTGCCAGCTGGCGGGCGGCGTGGGGCTGTGCGTGCCCCGGCTTCGGCGCGCCGCGGGGTGGGGACTGGTGCTGCTGCTGGTGGCAGTGTGGCCCGCGAACCTGCAGATGTACACCGACGCCCAGGCCTCGGGCGACGACCTGCTGCGGGTGACGCTGCTCCTGGTGCGCCTTCCTTTGCAGCTGGTGCTCATCTGGTGGGTGTGGAAGGCGGCGGGGCTGGGGCGGCGCTGAAATCCTTGCGTCCACACGGAATTTACCGCATTTTGTTTACCGAATTTCCCGCCATACACCAGTCAAATCCCTTCCCATGAAGCCCTGCCGTGACTGCGGCCAGCCGGCCGCCGCCAGCGCCAGATCGTGCCCGCATTGCGGGATCCTGAACCCCGTGGTGCAGTGGGTGGCGCTTCCCAACGGCGAGCACCTGACGCATCGCGAGCCCGCGAAAACCTCCGCGGACCCGTTCGCCTACTTCGCGGCGCCAACGACCGCCAACGCGGCTGCGCTGGCCGGGCCCGCGCCCGCCTCCCTGGCCCGGGACTTCGCCGACCAGGAAGCGGTCGACGCCATCGACCTGGCGGCGAAGCGGTTCTTCTGGGTGGCGGGCTTCAGCCTGGTGGTCGGCTACCTGTTCCGGAGCGACGTGGGCGAGTACTGGTACGCGGACGGGCTCGTCGTGGGCGCGCTGGCGTTCGCGCTGAAGGAAATGCACAGCCGCGTGGCCGCGGGGCTGCTGCTGGCGTTCTCGGCCGTCATGGTCCTCATGCAGGCGCTGGCACTGTTCGGGGGCTCCTTCTTCATCGGGCGCGTGGTGCTGTGGGTGGTCTTCACGGGCATGTCGTACCGCGCGCTGATGGCCACGATCAGCTTGCACAAGCAGCAGCAGGCCACCCCCGCGCTGGCCGGCTGACCGCAGTCCTACCCGGGGCGGCGCAGCGAAAGCCGCAGCTTCTGCTCGGTAACGGTCACGATGAGCGTGTCGCCGGCCTGCACCGGCGCCAGCTGGGCCCCGTCCAGGAACTCGCACATGGGCTCGTCGCCCACCTGCACGTCGGAGCGAAAGCCGGCCGCGTACGCCACGCTGCCGGCTTCGCGCTTCTTGGCGTTGCTGCGCAGGTACACGCCGCGGTCGTTCATCAGCCACAGCCCGGGAGGCGCGCCGGTGCCCGGGTGGTTCACCTCGCCGTCCCACTGGCCGGGGTCGGCGGCCAGGTCTATGCCGGCCGCGATCAGCCGCTGCGCCTCGGTCATCAGGCGCTCGCGGGCCCCGTGCGATTCGTCGAGCAGCGCCCGCACCTCGCCCCCATCGAACTCGAACCGGTTCTCCATCGCTCCCTCGATCTCCGACGACACTGGCAGCGGTCGCATCAACCCTGCCGCCCCTGACGGGCCTTGACGCACAGGATTCGGCCCGTTCTTTCACCAAAACAGTGCAACCTCGCGACCAAGACCCACGTAAGGCAAGCGCCCGCGCCGCATGAGCATACGCAAATCCGGCCGCACGGCTGCAATCGGGTGGAATTCGCGAATCACACGCCTTGCCAGGCAAGCCCTGTACAACGAGATTCCAACCTGTGCAGAACTCCTGCCCATGCGGGAGGTCGCCTTCGGGAGGATGGCCCGGGCCCTGCAAGCGCCGCCCGGCTCGTCGCGGGCAGGCATCCGGTTCTTGATCGAGGGACGTCGATGACATATCGCATCAAGCGAGTCGCCCACCTGACGGGCATCAACCCGGCCACGCTGCGGGCCTGGGAGCGCCGGTACGGGCTGGTGGCGCCGGACCGCACCGGTTCCGGCTACCGCTTGTACACGGACGAAGACGTGGCCATGCTGTCGCGGATCAAGGCCCTGGTAGACGAGGGGCTGACGATTGGCGAGGCCATCACGCGCGTGCGCCGCGGCTCCGAGCCGCTTCCGGCGGATGGCGCGGGGCCGTCCGTGCGCGAGGCGCGCGCCCGCATGCTCGGGGCGCTGCTGGCCTTCGACCGCCGCGGCGCGCTCGAGGCGTACGACTCCATCTCCAACCTGCCGCCGGTGCGCCGGGTAGAAGAGGTGCTGCTTCCGCTGGTGCGCGAGGTGGGCGACCTGTGGGCGTGCGCGGAGATCGGCGTGGCCGAGGAGCACTTCGCCAGCGCCCTGATCCGCGAGAAGCTGGCGGGGATCATGGAAGACCTGGACACCGGCACCGCGCGCGGCCCCGAGGCGGTGTGCGTGGGGCTGGCGGGCGAGCGGCACGAGTTCGGGCTGATGGGCATCTGCATCAACCTGGCTACGCGCGGCTGGCGTGTGCTGTACCTGGGCGCCGACCTGCCGATGGACGAAGTGCAGCGGGTGGTGCAGACCCGCCGCCCGGCGCTGCTGTGCACCTCGGTGGTCAACCAGATGGGCACGGCCGAGTTCCGCCGGCTGGTGCGCGAGCTTCGCGACATGGCGCCGCCGGAAACGGAGATCGTCATCGGCGGCCCGGGGCTCCCCGACAGCACCGCCGTGGCCGAGGTCGCCGGCGTGCACGTGGCGGAAGAACTCGTGGGGCTGGTGCACGCCACCGCCTGATCGCAGCCCGCTCTGCCCTCGACAGCCCCCTCATCCGCCCGGACGAGGGGGCTTTTCGCGATCCGGAGCCGCCGTCCGGGTCAGAGGGGGCGCCGCCCGAACGTTAACTTCGCACTTTCGCACTTTCGCACTCAGCACTCGCGCACTCACGCACTCGACGGAACCCAACCCGGTCCCCCGCGAGTACAACGGAGTGCCCACGCTGTTCATCACCCGTCCGTCCGAGGACCCCATGCGCATCCCTTCCCTCCTGATCGCCCTGGTGCTGCTGGGCGCGGCCACGCCCGGCGCGGCGCAAGGGATCATCGTTCCCGGGCCCTGCCCCGACTGCCGCCGTCCGAGGCCCCAGCCGGAGCGCTTTCCCAGCATCCCGGTGGAATCGGTATCGTTCCAGACCACCATCCAGGGCCAGGTCGCAACCACGCACGTCACCCAGGTGTTCCGGAACGAGCACGACCAGGTGATGGAGGGCACGTACTTCTTTCCGCTCCCGGACGACGCGTCCATCACCGAGTTCGCCATCTGGGACGGCAACCGGCGGCTGGAGGGCGAGGTGCGGCCGCGCGACGAGGCCCGGCGCATCTACGAGGACATCGTCCGCCGCGTGCGCGACCCCGGGCTGCTGGAGTACGCGGGCCAGAACCTGTTCCAGGCGCGCATCTTTCCCATCCCCGCGCGGGGCACCAAGAAGCTGGAGCTCACCTACACCCAGGTGCTGCGCGCCGAGAACGGCAGCGTGGGATATCGCTACCCGCTGGGCATCGGCCGCAACGCGGCGCGGGTGGAGCGGCTGACGGGCGAGGTGAGGATCGCCGCGCGCGGCGGGCTGCGGACGGTGTACTCGCCCAGCCACCAGGTCGACGTGCGGCGGCAGGGGGGCGGCGACGCGCGGGTGAGCTTCGAGCAGGGTCCCCGCTCCGAACGGCGCGACTTCCAGCTCTTCTACTCGCTCTCCGAGGCGGAGGTGGGAATGTCGCTGTTTACCTACCGCGAGCCGGGAAAGGACGGCTACTTCCTGCTTCTGCTTTCGCCCACCTCCGAGTCGCAGCGCCGTGAATACCCCGCCAAGGACGTGGTCTTCGTGGTGGACGTCAGCGGCTCGATGGAAGAGGCGGGGAAGATGGAAGAGGCGCGGCGGGCGCTGGCGTACGGCATCCGCGGGCTGAACCCGGGCGACCGCTACAACGTGGTGGCGTTCTCGGGCGACACCCGGCTGATGGAAGAGGGGCTGATCGCCGCCGACGCGGCCGGGCGCGCGCGCGGCGCCCGCTTCGTCCAGGAACTGCAGGCGCGCGGCGGCACCAACATCAACGACGCGCTGACGGAGGGGCTGCGGCAGTTTCCCCGCACGTCGACCCGCCCGCGGCTGCTGGTGTTCATGACCGACGGCCTGCCTACGGTCGGCGTGACGGACGTGGACCAGATCATCCGCAACGTGGAGCGCGCGCGGGCGGAGGGCGTGCGGCTGTTCACCTTCGGTGTGGGGTACGACGTCAACACGCGGCTTCTGGACCGCGTGGCGGCAGAGAACGGCGGCACCGCGGATTACGTGGCGCCCAACGAGGACATCGAGGTGAAGGTCTCGGCCTTCTTCGACAAGGTGAACCATCCCGTGCTCACCAACCTGCGCCTGGACATGGGCCAGGTGCGCACGGACCTCGTATACCCGCGCGCCCTGCCGGACCTGTTCAAGGGAACGCAGGTGGCGCTGGTGGGCCGCTACCGCAACGAGCAGGACCTTGCCAACGTCACCCTGCGGCTGAGCGGCAACGCCTCCCCCACGCAGACGTTCACCTATCCCGGGCTGCGATTTCCG
>NZ_DATBNB010000471.1 GCF_036554565.1 Longimicrobium sp.
CTCTCCCACGCTGTTTGTGGGAGAGGGTGGACGAGCCTAAGCGAGGGCGGGTGAGGGCCGCGAGGACGGGTGAGGGCCCCAGCGGAGCCGGGGTTCGCCTCACCGGCCTCTACGAGAGGATCTACAGCAGAAGCAGCGCCCGGCACCGTGCCCCACCTGCGGTGCGCACGGCGGACTTCGTGCCTTTGAGAGACGCGGCGGCGACAGGTTCGCCGCCGCGAAAACGACGGAAGGAACCGACGGAATGGACTTCGACCAGAACAAGAGCGAGCAGCCGCAGCCCCACGCACTTCCCCCGGAGCAGGCCCCGCCCGTGCCCTCGGGCCCGGTCAAGCGCCAGCCGGAGATGTACGTTCCCGGCTTCCTGGAAACGGCGGTCACCGCCTGGCCCGGCAAGCCCTTTCCCCTCGGCGCCACCTGGGACGAAAAGGCCGGGGGCACCAACTTCGCCATCTTCTCCGAGCTCGCCGTCGAGGTGGAGCTCTGCATCTTCGAAACGCCCGACGACCCCGAGCCCTCGCGCACCTACCGCCTGCGCGAGCGCACCGCCTTCGTATGGCACGGCTTCGTCGAGGGCATCGGGCCGGGAACGTACTACGGCTACCGCATCAACGGGCCGTACAACCCCGACCTGGGCCAGCGCTGCAACCCCTTCAAGCTGCTGATCGATCCGTACGCCCGTGCGCTGGCCGGCAAGGTGGACTGGAGCGCCCGCGAACGCGGCGAGGGCATGCCGTTCGGGTACATGATGGACCAGCCGGGTGAAGACTACGTCCTGGACGACGAGTTCGACTACCGCGCCGTGCCCAAGGGCGTGGTCATCGACGGCCACTTCGCCTGGGGCGACGACCGGCGGCCCGACACGCCCTGGTACCAGACGGTGATCTACGAGGCCCACGTGAAGGGCCTCACCATGCTCCACCCCGACATCCCCGAAGACATCCGGGGTACGTACCGGGCCGTGTCGCACCCCGCCATCATCGAGCACCTGAAGTCGCTGGGCGTTACCGCCATCGAGCTGCTGCCGGTGCACGAGATCGTCGACGACTCGTTCCTCGTGGAAAAGGGGCTGCGCAACTACTGGGGCTACAACACCATCAACTACTTCGCCCCGGCCGGCCGCTACGCCTCGGTGCGCGGCTTCTGCGACCAGGTGCGCGAGTTCAAGGAGATGGTCAAGGCGCTGCACGAGGCGGGGATGGAGGTGATCCTGGACGTGGTGTACAACCACACGGCCGAGGGCAACCACATGGGGCCCACCCTGTCGTTCAAGGGCATCGACAACCCCACGTACTACCGCCAGGTGCCCGGCAATCCCCGGTTCTACATGGACTACACGGGAACGGGCAACTCGCTGAACATGCGCCATCCCCAGACCCTGCAGCTGGTGATGGACAGCCTGCGCTACTGGGTTCAGGAGATGCACGTCGACGGCTTCCGCTTCGACCTGGCCAGCACCCTGGCGCGCGAGCTCCACGAGGTGGACCGCCTTTCCGCCTTCTTCGACATCGTGCACCAGGACCCGGTCATCAGCCAGGTGAAGCTGATCGCCGAGCCCTGGGACGTGGGCGAAGGCGGCTACCAGGTGGGCAACTTCCCCGTGCTCTGGGCCGAGTGGAACGGCAAGTACCGCGACACCGTGCGCGCATACTGGCGCGGCGACGAGGGAAAGCTGGGCGAACTGGGCTACCGGCTGACGGGCAGCAGCGACCTGTACGAAAGCGACGGGCGGCGGCCGCACGCCAGCATCAACTTCGTCATCGCGCACGACGGCTTTACGCTGAACGACCTGGTCAGCTACAACCACAAGCACAACGAGGCCAACGGCGAGAACAACCAGGACGGCGACAACAACAACCACTCGTACAACTTCGGCGTCGAGGGGCCCACCGACCGGCAGGACATCATCCGCGCCCGCGAGCGGCAGAAGCGCAACTTCATGACGACGCTCCTGCTGTCCCAGGGCGTGCCCATGATCTGCCACGGCGACGAGATGGGCCGCACCCAGCACGGAAACAACAACGCCTACGCGCAGGACAACGAGCTGGCGTGGGTGCACTGGGACCTGGGCGAGCGCGACCAGGAGATGCTGGAGTTCACCCGGCGCGTGGCGCGCCTTCGCCGCGACCATCCCACCTTCCGGCGCAGCAAGTTCTTCCGCGGGCGGGAGATCCGCGGCAGCGACGTGCGCGACATCATGTGGCTGACCCCCGCCGGCAAGGAGATGACGGACGAGGAGTGGAACGTTGGATACGTGCGCTGCTTCGGGATGGCGCTGGGCGGCGAGGCCATGGAAGAGTGGAACGAGCGCGGCGAGCAGATCACCGACCAGAACTTCCTCCTCCTCTTCAACGTGGACGGCGGAGACATCGACTTCACCCTTCCCGACTTCGGCGACTCGCGCGGATGGTGCGTGATGCTCGACACCGCACGCCCCGAGGTGCAGGAAAAGTCCGTCTGCTATCCGGATGGCGCCACGTTCACCATGGCGGGGCGGTCGATGGTGGTGCTGATCGAGGACGAGGCGAGGGAAGGTGAGTAGGTCCAGCGAATGGCGCCTGCCCTTCGGCGCCAACGTGGTGGAGGGCGGGGTGGAGTTCCGCGTCTGGGCGCCGTCGAGCCGGAGCGTGGACGTCGTCATCTACGGGCCGGATGCGGAGCGTGTCGTTCCGCTGGATGCGGAGGCAGACGGATACTTCGCCGCGGCCGTCCCCGGCCTGGGCGCGGGCGCGCGCTACAAGTTCCGGCTGGATGGCGAAAACGCCTTTCCGGACCCCGCGTCCCGCCACCAGCCCGACGACGTGCACGAGGCGTCGGCGGTCGTCGATCCATCCGCCTTCGCTTGGACGGACTCCGCCTGGCGCGGGCTGGGTGACGATGATGACCTGGTGATCTACGAGGTGCACGTCGGCACGGCAACGGAGGAGGGGACGTTCGACGCGCTGATCGAGCGGCTGGACGAGATCGTGGCGCTCGGCGCCAACGCCGTCGAGCCGATGCCCGTGGCCGAGTTTCCCGGCGCGCGCAACTGGGGATACGACGGAGTGTTCCTGTACGCGCCCGAGTCGTCGTACGGCGGGCCCGACGCGTTCCGCCGCTTCGTCAACGCGGCGCACGAGCGCGGGCTGGCGGTGATCCTGGACGTGGTCTACAACCACCTGGGTCCCGAAGGCAACTACCTGCACGCCATCACCGGCGGCCAGTACTTCACCGACCGCCACTGCACGCCCTGGGGCGACGCCATCGACTACGAAAAGCAGCCGGTGCGCGAGTTCGCCATCCAGAACGCCATCCACTGGGCACGCGAGTACCACGTGGACGGTCTTCGGCTGGACGCGACGCACGCCATCCTGGACGATTCGCCCACGCACCTGCTGACGGAGCTCGCCGAGCGGGTGCGCGCGTCGGTGGACCGCCGCTTCGTGCTGATCGCCGAGGACGAGCGCAACGAGCGGCGCGTGGTGCTTCCCCCGCCCGAGGGGCACGGCCTGGATGGCGTGTGGGCCGACGACTTCCACCACCAGTTGCGGCGGCACACGGCGGGCGACCACGAGGCGTACTTCAGCGACTACACAGGCTCGGTTGCCGACATCGTACGGACGCTGCAGCGCGGCTGGTTCTACGAGGGGCAGGTGTCCCAGAACCACGACGCGCCGCGCGGCACCGAGGCCGCGGGGCTGCCGCCCAGCGCGTTCGTGCATTGCATTCAGAACCACGATCAGGTGGGCAACCGCGCCATGGGCGACCGGCTGACGGACGGCGTTCCGCTGCCGGTGTACCGCGCCGCCTCGGCCGTGCTGCTCTTTTCGCCGTACACGCCGCTGCTGTGGATGGGACAGGAGTGGGCCGCGACGACGCCCTTCCAGTACTTCACCGACCACCCAGAAGAGCTGGGCAAGCTGGTGACGGAGGGGCGGCGCAAGGAGTTCGGCAAGTTCAGCGCGTTCGCCGATCCCGCGGTGCGCGAGAAGATCCCCGACCCGCAGGCGGCGTCCACGTTCGCCAACAGCAAGCTCCGCTGGGACGAGCGCCAGCAGATGCCGCATGCCGGCGTCCTGGAGCTGTACCGCGAGCTGCTGCGCCTGCGCCGCACGCACCCCGCCCTGCGCCGCCGCAGCCGCGAGGGCTTCGACGCCGTGGCGCTGGGCGAGCACGCGCTGGCCATCCGCCGCGTCGGCGAGGGCGGAAGCGCGCTCCTGCTGGTCGCCTCATTCGGCGACGCGCTGGACGTCGATCTCTCCACCTCCCCCGAAACGCAGCCCGTGGGCGGCGGAACGTGGGAGCTGCTGCTGTCGACCGAGGAGGGGCGGTTCGGCGCTGAGGCGGAGGGTGAGGTGGCCCGCCTGTCGCCGCAGGGGCGGCTGGAGCTGCGCGGGCCGGGTGCCGTGGTGCTTAGCGCAGGCCCCCTCGCCCGGTCGCGCTGACAAGGGTCGTCCTCAGCCCTGCTGGGGCGACTGAAGTCGCGGCAACAACGGCCCAAAGTCCGCCTTCGCGGACTGCAACCGCCAGTCGAGTGCGCCGGGCCAGCCGAAGCGCGATCGAATTCTCCCTTTCCCCCGCTTGCGGGGGAGAGGGCCGGGGAGAGAGGGCTGCCCGGGGCATGCGCCGAGATCAACCGAAGCGCTACGTTCCTTGCCAGCGTTCCTCGACGAGTGCACTCGCCTAACCGAAGCGCACCGGACTGGCTCCCTTCCCCCGCGCAGTTTGCGGGGGAAGGGCTGGGGATGGGGGGCGCCGCGGCATGCACCGGAACCCCGTCGCACCCCAATCGACCTTCCCCCTCGCCCGCGCAGTTTGCGGGGGAGGGGCGGGGGGAGGGGGCTCTGCCTCCATCACACGCCCAAAACCTGCAGTAACCTCACCCATCAGTGCAGAAGGAACCGACCCAGCCCAGGACGCGGAGGAGGGGATGCAGGAGGAACGGCTGATCGAGGGAGTCAAGCGCATTTCGCGCCCGCTGCGGGACGACGGCGACCTGCAGCCCCTGCTGGACCGCGTGGGCGACGCGCGCGTGGTGCTGCTGGGCGAGGCATCGCACGGCACCTCCGAGTTCTACACGTGGCGCGAGCGCATCACCCGCCGGCTGATCACGGAAAAGGGCTTCCACTTCATCGCCGTCGAGGGCGACTGGCCCGACTGCTACCTGGTGAACCGATGGGTGAAGGGCGTCGACGGGCGCGAGACCGCGCGCGAGATGCTCCACACGTTCGAGCGCTGGCCCACGTGGATGTGGGCCAACGAAGAGGTGGCGTCCTTGGCCGAGTGGCTGCGCGCCCACAACGAGGCGCTGCCCGAAGATGGGCGCGTCGGCTTCTACGGGCTCGACGTGTACTCGCTGTGGGACTCCATGGACGTGGTGACGCGCTACCTGGAGGAGGTGGACCCCGAGGCCGCGCGGCGGGCGCGCAACGGCTACGGCTGCTTCGATCCGTACGAGCAGGACGTGCAGGACTACGCCATGGCCACGGCCCTGGTGCCCACCTCGTGCGAAGAAGCCGTCATGCGCATCCTGATGGACCTGCGCAGCAAGGGCCCCGACTACCGCACCGAGGGGCGCGAGGCCTTCTTCAACGCCGAGCAGAACGCCCTCGTCGCCCGCAATGCCGAACGGTACTACCGCGCCATGATCCGCGGCGGCGCGCAGAGCTGGAACGTGCGCGACACCCACATGGTCGAAACGCTGGAGCGCCTGCTGAACCACCACGGGCCTGAGTCGAAGGCCATCGTGTGGGAACACAACACGCACGTGGGCGACGCGCGGGCCACCGACATGGCGCGCGTGGGGATGGTGAACGTGGGATCGCTGGCGCGCGACCGCTGGGGCGGCGAGGTGGTGATCGCCGGGTTTTCATCCCACAGCGGCAGCGTGATCGCGGGGACCGAGTGGGGCGCGCCCATGCAGAGGATGAGCGTTCCCGAGGCGCGCGAAGGCAGCTGGGAGCACGTCTTCCATACAGCCGGCGCGCACGACAAGCTTCTGATGATGGATGAGCTGGACGACGTGGAGGGGGCGGCGGACGCGCGCGGGCACCGGGCCATTGGCGTGGTCTACCACCCCTCGCGGGAGTCGCGCGGCAACTACGTGCCCTCCGTCCTCCCGATGCGATACGACGCGATGCTGTACATCGACAGGTCCAACGCGCTCCGCCCGCTGAAGATGCCGGCCAGGCTGGACCACGAGCCCCCGGAGACCTTCCCGACGGGAATGTAGGTCGGATGCAGAGCGCGCGAAGGGATCATCCCCGTCGCGCACTTGGCGTCACGTGCGTGCTACCGAGGGCTAACAATCGTCGGCATTCCAGGCCAACAAACGTTTCCAACGATAGGACGATCCCATGACGCCACCTACCAATCCTGAGGCAGAGTGGACAGAGGGAGCGAAACCCTTGCGTGACAGAATGGACGCGCGCATCATTGCCGGCGAGAGTGGCCCGGCACAGGTGCGTCCAAAGGCGAGGGGAGGAATCATGACACTTGGAGTGGTCAGGCGATTCGCGGGCACGAAAGAACGGTGGAACGGGGATGAGTACCACGGATACGCGGACGACACCGAGTATCTGATGGCCTCCCCCGAGAACGCGCGGGTGCTGATGGAAGCGCTCGCCGAAGCCCGTGCCGGCAAGGGAACCCGGTTCGCGAACGTCGAAGAGATGCGCCGTGCGTTGGGATTGTGAAGCAGCGCTCGACCCGCGGGAGCGGGTCCCCGCCGAACACCCCGCCAGCGGCTCCGGAGGGGCAGCGAAGCCTCATCATGATGGCCCGCTTTGTAAACGACCTGCTCGTCTGGAGCCGGTCGGATCCGCGAATGGTCACTCGCATCCTGGAATTAGTCCAGAGCATTGAACGTGACCCGAAGCACGGG
>NZ_DATBNB010000472.1 GCF_036554565.1 Longimicrobium sp.
GCACCGGAAAGCGGTATACCCCGGTACTGATGGCGGGGAATGCCACCGTATGCAACTGCTTGCCGCAGGCGATGTTGAGCGATTCGCGATAGCAGCTTGCCAGCAGTCCGTCCTCGCCATTCCCCCCACCCTGCCATACCGGCCCCACGGTATGGATCACCCACTTGGCGGGGAGCTTGTGGCCCCCGGTGATCTTCGCCTGCCCGGTCCTGCACCCGTTCAGCAGCCGACATTCCATGACGAGCCCCGGTCCGGCGGCGCGGTGGATGGCCCCGTCCACGCCGCCCCCGCCCAGCAAGGACGTGTTGGCGGCGTTGACGATGGCATCCACCTCCAGCCGGGTGATGTCGCCCTGCACCACCTCGATGCGGCCGTCGAGCGGAAGCGCGTCCTCAGTCATGTCACTCCCCCGCCGCTGCGGCGGACCCGCGCAGCTCGAGTCCGCGGGTGGTGACAAGCGCCGCGCCATCGCCCATCCACCGGGCGAGGCTCTCCGCCTCGCTTTCCAGCCCCAGCCCCCAGGTGGCGTCCGTCACCAGGGTCACCGGCTGGCGCCGCGCCGGGTCCAGAAAGCCTTCCACGGCGCCCTTCACGCACACGTCGCGGGCAACGCCGGCGACGACGAACTCCAGCGCGCCCAGCTGCTCGCGCAGGGCTTGGAGGAGGGCGTCTGTCGCGGGATTCCCCTCGAACACGCTGAAGCGGCTCTTGTGGATGAAGATGGGCCGGCGCTCCCGCAGGGCTGTGCGCGCCACCTCGCGCGCGTCACCGGCGCTCGCGTCGCGGGCAAGGACGACGGGATTCGCGGGGCGGATCTCGTCGATCACCTCCGCCCCGCGGCGCTCGTCCGCGTCGTCCGACAGGCCCATGCAGTGGGGCGGATAGGTGCCCTTGGCCGCGTCGGGCGCCACGGGATCGATCTCCTCGTCTCCGTACGCGTGCCAGTCGCCGGTGTAGACGACCACGGCGCAGTGCGCGTGCATCCATTCCACGGCGCGGACGAGCGCACCCAGGATCTGCGTCGCACCGGGATCCTTGCCGCCGTCGAACAGGTCGTGCACGTACAGCCGGCCCCCCCGCTCGGGCGGCAGCATGAAGTCGTTCTGGGCATCCACCACCCATCCCACCAGGGCGGGTCCGCTCGGATTGCTGTTCATCAGGCCAACCCTCCACATGAGGGATTCATTCGTAACCAGGGACGATCATCACTACCGCGCTTCACGCGCGATCCCAATCCACCCGCACCAGCCGCGGATTTTCCCGGAAGCTGCGCCCCACCTTGCCCTCGTCGCCGCCATCGACGCGCACCAGGTCCGCCGTGAAATCGAAGTCCGTCAGCAGCCCGCTGTCGCCCTTGCTGTGGCCCAGCAGGCTGCTGCCCACGCCGTACGCCATCACCGGAATGCCTTCCTTCTCGAAGCGGCGGATCTTGTCTGGCGTGAACCCGCCGCTCACGACGATGCCAACGTAGTCGAATCCTTCGGCGTCCAGCGCCGCGCGGATCTTCCGGACGAGATAGGGATTGACGCCGGTGAGCTTGGCGCGCCCCCACGCCTCTGGATCGCCGATCATGGAATCGTCGATCAGCCGCTCGCTGGTATCCACCCGCACGCCCTTGAGCACGTCGTCGCCGAACTCCGCGCGCACCGCCCGGGCGACGGCCAGCGAGGTTTCGACCGCGTTGTTGTCGTAGTCCACGAGCGAAAGGAGCTGCACGCCCGGCTCCTGGTCGCGCAGGTAGCGGCCGAACGCCAGCGTCGCCTCTACCGTGTCGCCCCCGAACGCGGCGATCATGGCGTGCGGCATGGTGCCCACGCCGCGGACGCCCCACCACGCACCCGCGGCGTCGCTGGACACGCTTTCGGCGCCGCCCACCTGGGCCGCGTATCCGTCCGGCGTCTGCACCCGCCAGTCGTCATGCCGGGGCGCCATGAAGATGATGGGCTTGCCGCCCGCCGCCGTGACCACCATGCGCGTGTTGGAGGCGACGAGCGAGCGGCGGGCCAGGATGCCCAGCAGCGGCGTCTCGAGGTGTCCGAAGCCGCCGTAGCGCCCGGTGATGTGCATCACCGGCTCCCAATCGTCCTCGCCGCCCTGGTTGATGGCGTCGCCCTCCAGCAGCGTATCCACCTCCAGCTCGCGGTAGTCGTAGCCGGGCGCCAGCTGCGTCTGCAGAAGCCGCAGCGCCTCGTGCACGCCGGCCAGCACGCCCTTGCGCTTCGCGAAAACCTGCACGGTCACCACCGGGTCGCGCCCGGCGTGGAGCAGCGTGTTCACCGTGCGGACGAAGTAGCGGTCCGAGAGCCACCCGCTGCACATCCGTGGATCGAACTGGAAGAGCTCAGCCGGATATTGCGCGAGGCCGCCGTGCAGCGTGTCGGCGCGGCTTGGATCAGTCGGTTGCATGGGAATCCGTCATCAGGAGTTCACGGGACGGGTATTCATTCTCGTTACGAGAATAATCGTCACGGAGTTTCGCGTCAAGAAGAAAATTCGATCCGCCCCCACGGACTACCGGGCGTCGGCCAGCGGGAGCCACGGGAAGCGGATGGAGGTTTCCAGGCGTGCGTGCGTGGCTTCGGGGAGAAAACGGTAGATCTCGGGCGCCACGCCGGGACCGCGGGCTTCGCGGGTGCGCGTCTGCCCGGTGCGTCCCACCAGCCGGGGCGCCCGCGGCGCGCCCGCGCCGGTGTGGGCGACGGCCCGGCGGAAGTTGGCGCGAGGGAGGGGACGGCCCGCGATGGCCTCGCAGGCGGCCTGCAGCTCGTCGAGCGTCACGTCCGGCCCGGTGAGCGCCATCAGGGTGGACGGCATGTACTTGATCTTGCCACGCAGCCTGCCCAGCGCGTCCGCCAGGATGCGGCGGTGGTCGAACGCCATCGGCCGGCCGAACCGTTCGTCGCCGTCGCGCTCCTCTGCCCTCCCCCACAGGTCGCGCCGCGCCTCGGGGACCAAGCCGGCCTCCATCAGCAGCCCGTAGCGGTCCGACGCGCGCTCCTCGTTCCATTCGTCCCGCCCGAACACGTCGTGCACGCGGCGCACGCGGTCCTGCCCGCCTTCCGCCGCCCATACGTGAAGCACCTCGCCTGCGGCGTTGGCGGACGGTACGCGGCTGGCTTCGCGCAGGTCTTCCCAGGGCAGGTGCGAGTACACGTCCACCCAGCGTGCCTCCGAGGCATCGTCCGCGGCGGTGGGGCCGCTGCCGTCGGTCGGCTTGCGGACGAGCATCAGGTAGGCGTTGGTCGTCACCCGCGCGCCCCGGGCGATCCACTCGCCGGTCTTTTCGTCGCGGTAGCCGGCGAACTGGCGCGGGTCGCGGCCGTTGCGGCTGTAGCTGGCCAGCGCCTCCACGAACTCGGGCGCGTCCAGCCCGGTCTCCTCGCGCATCTCGCGGATGGCGGTCTGCACCGAGTCGGCGTCTTCCATCCAGTCCATGAAGCCGCCGGGCCAGGCGTCGAGCCCCGCGAACGGCTCCTTGGCGCGCACCACCAGCAGCGCGTGCAATCTGCAGTTCCCGCCGCTCCAATCCAGCGCCAGCGCCACGGCGTCGCCGGTGACGGCATGGGGTGGATAGTCGCCCGCGTTGTAGCGGACGGCCCAGTCGGGAACGGGCTCGGGGATATCGACGGGAACGGTTTCGCTCACGGCTCTTCTGCGCGGTCGGTTGGGCGTGCCGACGTTCTCATTGCGAGAACTACGCCGGAGCGGGTGCGCGGCGCAAGGTGCCCCCTCCCCCGCAAACGGCGCGCGAGAGGGAGAAGGTCAAAGCGGGATGATCGATGCGAGGGTGCCCGGCCCTGCTGGGGCGACTGAAGTCGCGGCAACAACGGCCCAAAGTCCGCCTTCGCGGACTGCACGCGCAGCCGGGTGCGCGAGCCCAGCCGCCGCGCGATTCAGGTCTCCCCCTCCCCTGCGCAGCGGGGGATGGGGGCCGGGGGCTCCGGAGGCATGCACCGGCAGCCGGTGAGCCGGCGCTGATGTCATCCCGATGGAGCGGCCACGCCGTACCTGCCGCGTGAGCCAAACACCGCAGCGACTGAGGGATCTGCCACACACCAGGCGTGAGGCTACGCCGACGACGAAACACCGTGGTTTCTGCGCTTTCGTTCGCGGCTGTCGAATGACAAGCCCATCACCTGGTGCGAGCCGTCTGCGGGGCGTTTGAAAGACTGTGTGGCGGATCCCTCAGTCGCTGCCCATCTACGGTTTGCATGCAGGCTCGTCGTGGCCGCTCCATCGGGATGACATCCGGCGGGATTCGGGTTTCGCGCACGCACCTACCACGCTGCCCGGGCCGGGGGAGGGGCACCTACCCCGGACAGGCGCTCGCGCGCGGGTCGCGGACGAACTCGACGACGTCGTCCAGCACGGGTGCGCTGCGCAGCCTGGGAACGGCGAGCGCCACGACGATCTCCACGTGCCCCAGCCCGCGGTACACGACGGACCGCGCGCACCCGCTCCGCTCCCGGATGCGCGCGGCCAATCCGCTGGAGTTTGCGGGCGAAACCGTCTCGTCCTGTGCGCCGTGGAGGAGCAGGAGCGGGGGCTCGCGCCCATCCACGTGCGTGCCGGCATAGGTGGCCGGCCACCCCTCCGCCGGCCCCATCAGCGCCTGGACGTCCGGCGCCGTCCACGTGGTATCCACCGGCCCGGCGAGCGACACGAATCCGCGGACGCTCCCCGCCGGCACCCCCGCATCGCGCAGGTACCACTCGTCCAGCGCCAGCAGCGCCGCCGTATGGCCGCCCGCCGAGTGGCCCACGACCACGATGTTGCCCGGGTCCCCACCGAAGCGCGCGGCGTTGTCGCGCGCCCAGCGGACGGCGTTCGCCGCGTCCAGCACCCACCCGGGAAAGCGCACCTCCGGATACAGCCGGTACTCGGGAACCACCACCACGATTCCGCGCCGGGTGAACGCGTCCCCCAGCAGCCGGTACTCGTCCTTGCTCCCCGCCTGCCAGCGGCCGCCGTAAAGAAAGACGACCACGGGCAGCGGCCCCGCGGCCGTCCGCGGGCGATACACGTCCAGCTGCTGGCGCGGCCCGGTGCCATACGCCACGTCCTGCGTGCGGACGAAGTGGTTGCCCAGCAGCAGCGCTTCGCCCACGCGCCGCGGCGAGCACCCCGCCGCGAGCAGGAACATCAGAGCCAGAAACGGAACGCGGAGGAAGCCGGTCCCCGGCCCCTCCGCGCGATCCGATCCCACCGGCGATCCGCCGCGGTTGCTCACGCGGCGCCCGCCACCGCCTGTTCCTGGGCCGCCCTCCCGGGGATCGCGTCGAACACGCGAAGGGCGAGCGGGACCTTGCCGAACGGGGCGCTCACCTGCACCCCCTGGATCATGGGGAACGCCGCGGCCAGCATCTCCTGGGCGATCGCCGTTCCCTCCTCTACCCCGCGCTCCTTGCTCTCGGCGCTCGCGCGGCGCATGCGCGCCATCACCTCGTCGGAGACGACGACACCGGGCACCTCGTTCGCCAGGAACTCGGCGTTGCGGGCCGAGACCAGGGGCCAGACCCCGGCGATCACGGGGATCTTCAGCCCGTCCTTCTCGATGCGCCCCACGAACGCCTCCAGCTGCCGCAGGTCGAACACGGGCTGGGTGATGGCGTACTCGGCCCCCGCTTCCACCTTCCAGTAGAAACGCCGCATCTCGTGCTCGAAGTCTTCCGCGCCGGGGTTCACGCCCACGCCCACGACGAAGCTGGTGGGCTCGCCCAGGGCGTTGCCGCCGGGGTCCAGCCCGCGGTTCAGGCGCGACACCAGGTGCGTCAGCCCGATGGCGTCGATGTCGAACACGGCCGTGGCGTCCGGGTACGGCCCCATCTTGGGCGGGTCGCCGGTGATCAGCAGCAGGTTGCGCAGCCCCAGCGCCTGGGCGCCCAGCAGGTCGCTGAGCATCCCCAGCAGGTTGCGGTCGCGGCAGCAGTAGTGCACCACCGCCTCGATCCCCACCTGCTGCTGGATGAGGATGGCTGTCGCCAGCGCGCCCATGCGCGACTGCGCCCGCGGGCCGTCGGGCACGTTCACGCCGTCCACCCCCGCCTGCTTGAGCAGCCGCACGCCGTCCAGCATGGACTCGGGGTTGGACCCGCGCGGCGGCACGATTTCCACCGTGGTCAGGAACTCGCCCGCGGCCAGCTTGCGCCCCCACGCGGAACGCTCGGGGAGCGGCACGGGATCACGCGGGGCGGCGCCCTCGGCGTCGGGCTCGGAAACGACCACGCGCGGCTCCGCGGCGGGAGACAGCATCCGCACCGCCCCGGCCATGGCCGCCACGTGCTCCGGCGTGGTGCCGCAGCAGCCGCCGATCAGCCGCACGCCCTTGCGGATCATCCGCGCGGCGTAGCTGGCCATGTACTCGGGCGAGGCCATGTACATCGTGCGCCCGTCCACCTGCCGCGGCAGGCCGGCGTTGGGCTGCATGATGACGGGGCGCGAGGTGGCGGCCATCAGCCGGTCGGCCGCGCTGAGCATGGCGCTGGGGCCCACGGAGCAGTTGAGGCCCACCACCTCGGCGCCCCACTCGCCCAGCCGCTCGGCCAGCAGGGCCACGTCGCTGCCGAACGCCGTCGTGCCGTCCTCGCGGATCACCATCTGCGCCACGATGGGCAGCTCCGACGCTTCGCGGACGCCCAGGATGGCCTGGTGGATCTCCTCGAGGTCGGCGAAGGTTTCCAGGATGAACAGGTCCACGCCGCCCTCGACGAGAGCCTCGGCCTGCTCGCGGAAGAAGCCGCGGGCCTCCTCGCGCGCGGTGGGGCCGTACGGCTCGATCCGCAGCCCCAGCGGCCCGATGGCGCCGGCCACGTACACGCGGTCGCCCGCGGCCGAGCGGGCCACCTGCGCGGCGGCCACGTTCATCTCGCGGACGCGATCGTCCAGCCCGTGGCGCGCCAGCTTGGGGCGGTTAGCGCCGTAGGTGTTGGTTTCGAGGATTTCCGCGCCGGCCTTTACGTAGGCGCGGTGGATGTCGCGCACCAGGTCTGGCTGGGTGAGCGAAAGCTCGTCGTAGCACCGGTTGATGTAGACGCCCTTGGCGTACAGCATGGTCCCCATCGCCCCGTCGAAGAGGTGGGGACGTCCATCGGCCAGCAGGCGGCGAAAATCGCGCATCGGTCTTCCTGTATGTGAACCCCCGTCAGGTGGGGGCTTCGCCCGCGTATCGCAGGGGCTGCTTGTCGGCGACGGGAACGATCCAGAGCACCTGCCCGTTCCTGTCCAGTCCGATTTCGGTGTCGCCGCCGTCGGTTACGCACCCGGCGCCCTTGGGATACACCCAGCGGGCGACGGTGCGCGGCCGCAGCGCGTTGATGGTCTCGTCGATCGTCGGCCGCGGCGTGCCGGCCACGAAGTGCGCGGCCAGATGGGAGAGCGAGCTCGTCTCGCAGCGGTGCGGAGGCTGGCCCAGCAGGCCGACCACGGCCGTGGTGTCGTCGCCCACCATCACGTCCACCGCGGCGTTCTCGCGCTTGCGCGAGCCGGAGAACAGCACCGCGCCGCCCACCACCAGCAGGCCCAGCACGATGATGCCGGCGCTCACCATCCGCGACTTGTTCTTGTGGACGCGCAGCGCGTCGTCTACCCGGGTGACGTAATCGTTGGCGATGTGTGCCTCCTGCGGCTGGGCCCGCGCGCGGGCCGAATGGGGAAACCGATGCAACCGGCGGCGCGATTGCAGGTTTCCTGCCGTGTGACAAAAAGTGCGACATCCAGGCGGATCAGAGACCTTCGCCGAGGGACTTCGATCCAGATGCAGCTGCGTTCGGCGCTGCCCCCGGTTCCCCCTCTCCCGGCCTCTCCCCCGCAAACTGCGCGGGAGAGAGGGGAACTTGGGTCGAGGTTCGACAGGGCGCGGCTCTGCCTCTGGGAGCCCCCTCCCCCCGGCCCCTCCCCCGGCAAACTGCGCCGGGAGAGGGGGGAACTTCGTGCCGGATGGAGCTGGCTGCGTCGCATGCTGAGGGAGCCCCCTCCCCCCGGCCCCCTTCCCCCGCTGCGCAGGGGAGGGGGAGACCTGAATCGCGCCTCGGCTGGCCCCGCGCACCCGACTGCGCGTGCAGTCCG
>NZ_DATBNB010000473.1 GCF_036554565.1 Longimicrobium sp.
GCCGACTCCGGATCCACGTAGAAGCCGCGGAAGCGCTCCGACGCGCCCCAATCGAACGTCCCCCCGTCGACGACCACGCCGCCGATGGCCGTGCCGTGCCCACCGATCCACTTCGTAGCCGAGTGTACGACGATGTCGGCGCCGTGCTCGATGGGGCGGCTGAGGAAGGGCGTGCCGAAGGTGTTGTCCACCACCAGCGGCACCCCGGCCGCGTGCGCCACGTCGGCGATGGCGCGGAAGTCGGGCACCTCCAGCTTGGGGTTGCCGATGGTCTCCACGTACACGGCCTTCGTGGTCTCGTCGATGGCGTCGGCGAACGCCTGCGGATCGTTGCCGTCCACGAAACGCGTGGTGATGCCCAGCCGGCCCAGCGTGTACTTGAGCAGCGTGAAGGTGCCGCCGTACAGCGCGGAGGAGGCGACGATGCTGTCGCCGGCCTGCGCCAGGTTGAGCAGCGCCAGCGTCTGCGCGCTCTGGCCGCTGCTGGTGGCCACGGCCGCCACGCCGCCCTCCAGCTCGGCGATGCGCCGCTCGAAGACGTCGGACGTGGGGTTCATGATGCGGGTGTAGATGTTCCCGAACTCTTTGAGCCCGAACAGGCTGGCCGCGTGGTCCGGCCCGTTGAACACGTACGACGTGGTGGCGTAGATGGGCACCGCCCGCGCGTTCGTGGCGGAATCGGCGCTCTCCTGCCCGGACTGCACGGCGCGCGTGCCCAGGCCCAGCTTGCGTTCTGCTTCGGTGGTGATGCTCATGTTCGTGTGATCCCTTCCGGATCTATGGGTACAAAAAAGCCCGGCCCTCTCCGTGAGTGGAGAGGGCCGGGCGGGTGGAATCGGTGTCCGGGGCTGTGCCCGGCGATCCTCGCGCTATCCGTGCGACCTGCGTGCACGTGCGCGCCCGTCCGTCTCTCCCGGGGGGAGGACGCACTGACACATGCACATGCACATCATCGCTACGGCGCGAATCGCCATCGTCTGCCCACGATCTTTCGTTCAGGTCACGCGCGGCACGATGCCGCCCGTCGAGCATGGCCCCCGAAGGGGCCTGGGTCAGGCGCGTATGTCATTCCGAAGGAGCGGCCACGCCCAGCCTGCCTCCGCCCGTCACCCGGCAGCGACTGAGGAATCCGCCACACACCTGCCGAAGCGCACCAAACCAGCCTCGTGGCGGATTCTTCAGTCGGCCCGGCTGAACCCGTACCGGGCCGCTACTGCCCGCCCGGGGCCTCCTTCAGAATGACAACGCGCGGGAGCGACGTTCGATCCACTCCCGTTCCAGCGTGAGTCCTACCGCTCCCAGGGCAGCTCGGCCTTGCCGAAGTGGCCGTAGTTGGTGGTCTTGCGGTAGATGGGCTGCAGCAGCTCCAGGCGCTGGATGATGGCGCCCGGCCGGAAGTCGAAGTTCTCGCGCACGTACTCGGCCGCCGCGCGGGCGTCGCCCGTGCCGAAGGTGTCGACCTTTACCGACACCGGCTGCGCCACGCCGATGGCGTACGCCACCTGCACCTCGGCGCGCTGGGCCAGCCCCGCCTTGACGATCTCGCGGGCCACGAAGCGGCAGAAGTACGCGCCGCTGCGGTCCACCTTGCTCGGGTCCTTGCCGCTGAACGCGCCGCCGCCGTGGCGCCCCATGCCGCCGTAGGTGTCGACGATGATCTTGCGCCCGGTGACGCCCGCGTCGGCCGAGGGGCCGCCCTGCACGAAGCTGCCCGTGGGGTTCACCATGATCCGCAGGTCGTCGTGGTACCAGTGGCCCAGCGCCTCGGGGATGATGGTGGTGGCCACCAGGTGGCGGATCTCGTCGCGCGACACGCCCGCGGCGTGCTGCGTGCTCACCAGCACGTCGGTGACGGCCACGGGGGTGTTGCCCTCGTAGACCACCGACACCTGCGTCTTGCTGTCGGGGCGAAGCCAGTCGACCGTCCCACCCTTGCGGTGCGTGGCCAGCGAGCGGGCCAGGCGGTGCGAGAGCAGGATGGGCAGCGGCATCAGCTCCGGCGTCTCCGCGGTCGCGTAGCCGAACATGATCCCCTGGTCGCCGGCGCCCTGCTCGCCGGACTCGCTGGTCTCCTCGTCCACGCCCTGGGCGATCTCGGCGGCCTGCGCCGAAAGGAAGGAGATGATCTTCACGGTATCGGCGTGGAACGGCTGGTCGGCATCCACGTAGCCGATCTCGCGGATGGCCTGGCGCACCACCTGCTCGTAGTCCACCTGCACGGACGAGGTGATCTCGCCGGCGAGCACCACGTTGTCTTCCTTGACCAGCACCTCGCACGCCACGCGGCTGGCAGGGTCCTGGGCCAGGTGGGCATCCAGGATGCTGTCGGCGATGAAGTCGCACACCTTGTCGGGGTGCCCCTCGGACACCGACTCGGAGGTAAAGGTATAGCTTACGGCGGCGGGCGCTTCGGTCTCGGTAACCACGGTGCTCATCGGCTCTCCTGCGGTAGAGCAGTGTTGGGGGATTGCGCAAAGGGCCCGCCATCCAGCCGGGCGGGCCCTCGCGACGCTTTAGGCGGATCTTCCGTTACGTGGCGGGCCCGCCAAGCTGTCTCTTCAAAGCGCCCGCCCCGCCCGCGCGCTGCCGCGCCAGGCCGGAATCCAGTGATCTCAAAAACGAAAGGGGGCCCTGAACGCGAATGCGCCGGGGCCCCCCGAGCGCTTTAGCACATTTATAACGCGGAGCAATCGCAACAACTCGCCGCGGCGCCCGTGAAGGCGCGACGGGATGATAGCCACGAACGGCCCATCGCGCAAGTGGCGGCGGCGAACGCGGCTCGATGCGGCCCGGGCCCGCGAAGCTGCGGCCCGGGCGGAACGCGGGCGGCCCTTCCGCGTATCTACCCCGCCGAAACGTTTCCGGTTAGTGTATCCGTCTGTCTGGACCCCGGCACCGGGTGCCGCGGGTAGATTGCCCGAACCCTGGGACACAATGCGCGATTCCCTGTTTTCCCGCACCGCCGCGCTGGTGCTTGCGACCGCCGCCGCCGGATGCGCCACCGTGCAGACCAACGAGACCATCCCCGAACCCGCCGCCCAGGCGGCCGTGCCCGGCGCCGCCGGCAACCCGCTGCTGGCCGAGTGGACGGGCCCGTACGGCGGCGTCCCGCCCTTTCACCAGGTGCGGGTGCAGGACTTCGAGCCGGCGCTGGAAGCGGCGATGGCGCAGCAGATGGCGGAAATCGACCGCATCGCCGCCAACCCCGCCGCGCCCACCTTCGAGAACACCCTCGCCGCGATGGAAAGCGCCGGGGCTGCGCTGGACCGGGTGAGCACCATCTACGGCGTGTGGAGCTCCACCATGAACGGCCCGGAGTTCCAGGCCGTGGAGCGCACCATGGCCCCGCGCCTGGCGGCGTTCAGCGACCGGATCACGCAGAACGAGGCGCTGTTCCGCCGCATCGAGGCGGTGTACAACTCGCCCCAGAAGTCCAGCTGGACGCCGGAGCAGCAGCGGCTGGCGTGGCGCTACTACACCAACTTCGTCCGCGCGGGCGCCCGGCTGGATGCCACCGCCAAGGCGCGCCTGTCGCAGATCAACCAGCGGCTGGCGGGGCTGTACACGAACTTCGGCCAGAACGTGCTGAAGGACGAGACCGACCAGTTCATCGTCCTGCGCGACACGGCAGAGCTGGCGGGGCTTCCGCAGTCCCTGCGCGACGCCGCCGCCGCCGCGGCCACCGCCCGCAGCATGCCGGGAGCCTGGCTGATCAACAACACGCGCTCGTCCATCGACCCGTTCCTCACCTACAGCACCCGCCGCGACCTGCGCGAACGGGCGTGGAAGATGTTCGTGAACCGGGGCGAAGAGGGCGCCACGGCCAACCACGAGATCATCCGCGAGATCCTGAAGCTGCGCGCCGAGCGGGCCAACCTGCTCGGCTACCCCACGCACGCGCACTGGCGGCTGGAGAACGCCATGGCCGCGACGCCCGAGCGCGCCATGCAGCTGATGGAGGCGGTGTGGACGCCGGCCGTGGCCCGCGTGCGCCAGGAAGTAGCCGACATGCAGGCCGTGGCCAACGCCGAGCGGGCCGGCATCACCATCGAGCCGTGGGACTACCGCTTCTACGCCGAGCGCGTCCGCACGGCGCGGTATGACCTGGACGCGAATGCGGTCAAGCCGTACCTGCAGCTCGAGCGGCTCCGCGAGGGGATGTTCTGGGTGGCCGGCGAGCTGTTCGGCTTCACCTTCACCCCCGTGACGGGCGTGCCCGTGTACCACGAGGACGTGCGTGTGTGGGAGGTGAAGGACCGGGCCAGCGGGCGGCACGTGGGGCTGTGGTA
>NZ_DATBNB010000474.1 GCF_036554565.1 Longimicrobium sp.
CTCGGCGTCCAGGCGCAGCGCCGAGATCGTTTCGGTGTGCATCTCCGGGCGAAACACCTGCACCCGTCCCGAGTGGCGCGCGCGCGACATGGCGGCTTCGGCGGCGCGCAGCATGCCCTCGGGGGTGGCCGTCCCCGGCTCGCCCAGGGCAACGCCCACGTCCGATCCGCAGAACACCTCGTGCCCGGCTACGCCGTAGCCGCCCGTCAGCGCCCGCGCGATCCGCTCGGCCACGCGCACCACCTCGTGCTCGCCGCTCACCCCGTTCAGCAGCACCAGGAAGTCGTCGCCCCGGGCCCGGGCCACCACGTCGCCCGGGCGGATGCACGCGTCCAGCCGCTGCGCCGTCATCGAGAGCACCGTGTCGCCCGTTTCGTGGCCCAGCGTTTCGTTGATGCGCTGGAACCGGTTCAGGTCCACGTGGATGACGGCGATCTGGTGGACGGCACGTCCCGGGCGGCCGGAGAGCGCACGTGTGAGCTGCGCGACGAACGCCTCGCGGTTGGGCAGCCCCGTCTGCTCGTCGTACATCTCGTCGAGGGCCTCGAGGGCGGGGTGGTCGCCTCGGTGGATGATGGCCTGGATCTGCCCGCCCAGCCCGGTGCGCATCTGCACGCAGGTGAGCGCGGCGAGCTCGGACTCGCCCGCCGCGGCGCGCACGTGGACCGTCCGCGCCACCACGTCTTCGCCGCGCAGCAGATCGTCGGCCACGGCGGCCCACTCGGCGGGGTCCGCCAGCAGGTCGCGAAGGTGCGCGGTGCCGTCGGCGGTCAGGCCGAAGCGCACCGTGGCGGCAGGGTTCACCTCGACGATGGCGCCGTCGGCATCCGCCAGGCAAACGGCGTCCGCGGTGTACTGAAAAAGGGTGCGGAAGCGGTGCGGCATGGGAAGAATCAGCGGATGAAAGGCGTGTGCTCGGCGCCAGGCGACACACATGCTAACGGGAGCAGCGGGGTTCGCCAAGGCGGGATGCGGAGTTTTCGGGCGGGCCCGTCCCGGGCGACTGAAGTCGCCTGCTCCCGTCCCGGGCGACTGAAGTCGCTGCAACAAACACACGAAGTCCACCTGCGTGGACTGGCCTGCCTGGGTGGAGCAAGACCCAAGTGGCGCGCCCACGATCCATCTCGGGGCCGAATAAAGCCTTCACCCCGCATGGGAGGCTGTACGCAGTCGGCGGACTCATCCACTCCCCGGGGCGCGCAATGAAGCCGCGGAGTGCCCCCGAACAAGCCACTCCGCGAAGGCGGACTTCGTGTAGTCGTTGCAGCGAATTCATTCGCCCGGGGAGGCGAGGGCCCCCTGAAGAGGCCAGGGTTCTGCCCGGTAGCCATCATTCCTCCCTGAATCTTTCGATCCCGAACGGCGCCATCTCCGCCCCCCACGGCTCCCCGCACAGCAGCCCGCCGACCGTCTCCCCGGTCAGCGGAGCGAGGAGAATGCCGTTCCGAAAGTGGCCGGTCGCGTACACCAGCCCCTCCACCTCCGGATCGAGGCCTAGGATGGGAAACCCGTCCGGGGTGCCCGGGCGCAGGCCGGACCAGGTTTCGGCGAGCGGCGCGTGCTCCAGCGCGGGGGCGATCTCCACCGCGCCGTCGATCAGCCGGCGCACGCCCCAGGGCGTCACCGCCTTGCGATACCCGGTGCTCTCCACCGTCGCGCCGGCGATCACCCGCCCCGCCGCGCGCGGGACGAGGTAGCAGCGCGGCGAGTCAACCACGTGGCGGAACATGGGGGGCACCGCCTCCAGCGCGAGCAGCTGCCCGTGCACCGGCTCCACCGGCACCGGCCGCGGAAGCCCCTCGATCATCCCCGCCCACGCACCGCCCGCCAGAACGACGGCGCCCGCGTGGATGCGCTCGCCCCCGGCCAGCTCCACCCCCGCGGCGCGATTGCCCGCCCGCAGCAGCCGCACCGCCTGCTCGCCCAGGCGGAACCGGACGCCCGCGCGGGCCGCGGCGGACCACAGCGCCGGGCCCAGCGCGCGGTTGTCCACCTGGTGGTCGCCGGGAAAGCGAAGCGCCATCCGCACGGCGGGCGACAGGGCGGGCTCCGCCTCGCGCGCCTCGGACGCGGAGAGCCGCTCGACAGCGAGGCCCGCCGCGGACTGCCATCGCCACCGCGCGCACAGCTCCTCGTCGTCCTCCTCCCGCAGCGCCACGAACAGCGTCCCCGCGTCGGCGTAGCACACGTCCACGCCCGTTTCCTCGCGGAGCGCGGCGGCGTAGTCCGGGTAGATCTCGCGGCCACGGACCAGCAGGTCCAGGAAGGGACCCGGCCCGTTCGCCTCCGCCAGCGGAGAGAGCATGCCCGCCGCGGCCCACGAGGCTTCCATCCCCGGTGTGGCGCGCTCCACCACGACGACGGAAAGCCCGCCGCGAGCCGCGCGGCGGGCGATGGCGCACCCGATCACTCCCCCGCCGACGATCACCACGTCGGCGGTGCGCTCGTCCCTCACTCCGGCGTGGCCTCCGTCAGAAAGGCCTCGAACAGGCGGACGGCGTGCTCCACGTCGCGCGGGTCCACGGCCTCGAACGGCGAGTGCGAGTAGCGGATGGGCGGCGCCACCAGCAGCGTCTCCATCCCCTGCCGCACCAGGTGCGCACCGTCGGACGAGTAGTGATACAAGACTACGTCCTGCACGGGGATGCCGTGCGCTTCCGCCACCGCGTGCATCCGGGCGATCAGCCGGCGCGAGTAGTGGACGGACGAATCGCGGTGCACCAGCGCCGGTCCACCGCCCAGGCGAACGGGAACGTGCTCGTCCTGCACCGTGGGAATGTCGCCGGCCAGCCCGTTGTCGATGATGAAGCCGATGTCGAACGCCCGACCGTCGCGCGCCACGCTGCTCGCCCCGATCATCCCGATCTCTTCCTGGACGGTGAGCGCGAACGTGACGTCGAAGCGGGGCGCCCGTTCCGCCAGCCGTCGCGAAAGCTCCACCAGAACGGCCACGCCCAGCCGGTCGTCCATCGCCTTGCCCACCAGCAGCCGGCCCACCTTCTGGATGCCGGGGTCCCACACCATCCGCGTGCCGACGTGAATGCCGGCCTCCGCCACCTCGGCGGCGGTCATCCCCACGTCCACGAACAGGTCGTCCCACCCCAGCTCGGTGCGTCCGCGCTGCTCGGGGGTCATGGCGTGGCCCGTGGTCGTCGCCAAAATGCCGACGACGGGGCCGTGGTCCGCCAGCAGCCGGAAGCGCTGGCCCACGAAGTACGGGAAGGAGAAGAGGTCGCGCTCGCCCGGCAGCACGCGCAGGAAGCCGTCGGCCGTCACCGAGCGGACGATCAGCGACAGCTCGTCCGCATGGGCCGCGAGCAGCACTCGCGGGCCCCGGCCGGGAATGCGCAGGAACAGGTTGCCCACCGCGGTCGCCGTCACCTCGCCGCGGCCCTCCCACTCGCGGCGCACCCAGGCCGTCACCGCCTCTTCCTGCCCGGTGGGCCCGGGAAGCGAGCAGAGGTCGCGCAGCAGCGCCTCCATCCGCTCCGTGCCTCCGCCGGGGCTCACCACCGGTGCCGGGGACGGTTCGGAACGAGCGGCGGCGGGCCGGGAATCGCCCTGGCTCACGCTCGTTCGTTCCTCGTCGCGGGCCCTGAAGTCGCTCATCCGCTCTCTCCTGTCTCCCCGGCCTGGTGCACCCGCCCGACGCCGGCGGCCAGGTAGCCGCGCGACAGCTTCACGTAGTGCCCGGCGCTGCTGCTCACCCACCGCAGCGAAGCCCCCTCCAGCTCCTTCTTCACCACCGCCGGCGAGCCCGCCGCCATGGTGCGCGGAGGGACGGTGCCGCCCGCGGAAACCACGGCGCCCGCCGCGATCAGCGCCTCGTCGCCGACCGTGGCCCGCTGAAGCACCACCGCGTTCATCCCGATCAGCGCGCCGCTCCCCACCGTGCAGCTTTCCAGGACCGCCCCGTGGCCGATGGTCACGTCGTCGCCGATCAGGGTGGCGCCCTGGCGGCTGACGTGGAGGACCACGTTGTCCTGCACGCTGGTGCGGGCGCCCACGCGGATCTCGAACTCCGGCTCGTCGCCGCGGATCACCGCGCCGAACCACACGCTGGCCTCTTCGCCGATGGTGACGTTGCCGATCACCGTGGCATTGGGGGCCACGAAGGCGGTCGGGTGGATGCGCGGAAAGATCCCGGCGAAGGGAAGGATGATGGCCATCAGGAGTCGTCGGAAAGGATCTCGGCCAGGCGCCGGGCGTCGAGGTTGCCGCCCGTCAGCACCAGGGCCACGGGTCCATCCAGGCCGGGGACCGCGCCCTCCATGAGCGCGGCGGCAGCCACCGCGGCACTGCCCTCGGCCACCAGCCCCTCCTCCACGAACAGGGCGCGGACGGCGCGGCGCACCGACGCCTCGGAGACGAGCACCAGGTCGTCCACCACCTCGCGCGCCAGCGCAAGGCTGCGCTCGTCCACGTCGCCCGAAAGCCCCTCGCACAGGGTCGGCCCGTAGGCGGGGGAAGCGAGCGACCCGGCGGCGAGCGAAGCGTGCATCCCCGCGGTCTCCTCCGTCTGCACGCCGACGACGCGGATTCCGCCGACGGCCCGGGCGAACACCCCCACGCCGCCGATCATCCCCCCGCCGCCCACGGGGACGATGATCGTCTTCACATCCGGCAGATCCTCGACGATCTCCAGTCCCACGGTCCCCTGACCCGCCACGACAGCCGGGTCGCTGAACGCGTGCACGTACCAGGCGCCGGTGACGGACGCGTACTCCTCGGCCGCGATGGCCGTCTCGTCCCAGCCGCCCTCCACCTCGCG
>NZ_DATBNB010000475.1 GCF_036554565.1 Longimicrobium sp.
CCGCCCATAGGCACTGGTGGGAGCGCCCATGGAAGGGAGGCGGAGCGTCCAGCGGTTCACCATCCAGGCACCCGCGGCGGTGCGGGTGAACTCCATGCGCCCGCCCCACACCTCGCCCTCGTCGTAGGCGTAGGCGGGCAGCCCGGTGTACGCGAACTCCATGGAACGCAGATCCGCGTTCGCGGGGTCCAGCCACAGGGTTCCGCTCACGTCGGGAAGGCGCCTGCCGCGCACCGGCTCGAACTCCAGCCCCACCAGCCCGGCCTCGGCCCGGCGCCCCGGCACCACACGAAAGCAGTGGCCGTCCAGGAACTCCTCGGAAAGGAGCACCGTGGCGTCGGGCGCGATGAAAACGTGGTCATTCCCCTCGCGCCGTACGTACCCGTCGCGCGCGAGCTCGGCTGCCGGAAGGCTGCGGAAGGGAGTCGCCCGGCGCTCGGTGGTGCTGTCTTCCCGTGCCGAGCGCACGAAGGCGGTGGAGCGGTCCAGCTCGCGGTGAAAGCGGCGGATGGTGAAGAGGCCGCCCCGGGCCTCCGCCGCCTGGGTTTCCAGGAGCACCTGGCGCGCCGCCTCCCACACGGCGGCCGTGCGCAGCCCGGTCCGCGGGTTGACCACACAACCGCGGTCGGGTGGCCCCACCCGGATCGCCTCGAGCTGCGTGGCACGCTCCGCCCGATCGGGCGCGCTCCGCGTCTGCGCGGTGAGCGCAGTGGGCAGCATGGCCGTTGCGGCGCAGGCGAGAACCAGGGTGAGGCGCATGGTGTGCTTGCGGGTACCGGTGAGTGGGCGGGTGCGCGGAAGGGACGGCGGCGCATAAAGATAACGCAGATCGCACGAAACTTCTGCCGACAGGCGCGGGGCGCGCATTCTTCCTGTACGGGACGCCCAAATACGAGCATCATCGCACACCGATCACGATGCTTGCTCGTATCGGCATTTCTGCCGATGTTTCGTGCGCCGATGAAAGCAGATCGAAACGTTAGGGAGCCGGCCTCGGGCTCCTCCTCGATAGGGTGACAATGACGAATCCTCTTCCCGAGCTTCTCAAGCTGAGTGTGGCTGAACGCATTCAGCTCGTGGAAGACATATGGGACAGCATCGCGGCTGAACCCGAGGCTGTGCCGCTGTCGGATGAACTTCGCGAGGAGCTGGATGCCCGGCTGGCGGATCAGGCCGCCAATCCGGGCGTGGGTAAGCCTTGGTCCGAGGTGAAGGCGCGGCTGCTGGGGAGCCGGTGAGCCGATCGCTGATTCTTCGCCCGGCCGCTGAGGACGACGTTGAGGCGGCGTACCAATGGTACGAGGAACAAAGGCCCGGATTGGGAGGCGGGTTCCTGCGATCCGTAGAGGCGGGGCTTGCTTCGATCGAGCGGAATCCGGAATCTCATCGGCAAGTTTACAAGCACGCCCGCCGCGCCTTGCTGAGGCGCTTCCCATACGCGCTCTTCTACGTCTCCTCCGCCGAGCTGATCGAAGTCATCGGGTGCATCCACACGAGCCGGCACCCAAGGCGCTGGCGCTCGCGACTGTAGCGTAGCGCGAACGGCTCCCGCTCGCGTTAACGAGCTTCCGTGCTGGCGCTTAACGAGGACCTCTCGTGGTCGGGCGAGACTGTAGGCAGTCAGGCACAAGCGTTGATCCACTAAAACGACAGCCGCGGCCATCGGTGGCTCGCGGCTGTCTGATCCCTCGACACCCTGCTTGTTCTCAGGCCACGTCCTCGGCTTCCGCGGCCTCCCAGGGCTGCCCCACGCCGTTGGCTTCGGCCCACTCGTCCGCGGCGGCGCGGGCGCTGCGCAGGTCGTCCGCGAACTCCAGGATCGCTTCGGCGGCCAGCGGGTCCATCGCGAGCTCGTCCGCCTGCGTGGCATTGGTGGAGCTTGATCGTGGAGTAGGCCAGCGCCTCGAACAGCCCGAACCGGTCCGACAGCATCTCCAGCAGCCGTATGGGCGAGGGGCGGGCTCCAGCTTCGCTCGTCAGCATCATATGCATGCCTCCCCCGCCGCAGCTGGAGGGCGGGCGAGGTACGGTGGATTTCCTCGAGGCCACCAATT
>NZ_DATBNB010000476.1 GCF_036554565.1 Longimicrobium sp.
CTGCGGCCCGCGCCGACCGTCCCGCCGCCTCGAAGCGTTTCGACGCGCTCCGCGGCGGAGATGGGCGGCAGGCGGACGAGTGACGCGGGCGGAATCGTGGACGTCAATACGGCGTCGGCGGACGAGCTGGCGGCGCTTCCGGGGATCGGGCCGTCGCTGGCCGGGCGGATCGTCGCCTGGCGGGAGAGGAACGGCCGGTTCCGCTCGCCCGAGGCGCTGGAGGCGGTGCCGGGGATCGGGCCGTCCACCGTGTCGCGCCTGCGCCCGCGCATCCGCGCTTCCCCTTGACAGGGCAGGCACTTGCGGCGAAGCTAGAGCCACCTCGCATTCCCCGAAATCTCTCCTGGCCGGGCGATGGTACGCCGGCCGGGACATTCGCCCGACACTCTGGGCCCACATGGCCGTAAGCGCTCCCGCGGACCGGATCGGCGACCAGCTGATCCACGAAGGTCTGGTTACCCGCGAACAGCTGAGCAAGGCGCTGGACGACGCCCGCAACGGCGGCAACCGCCTGGGCTTCAGCCTGGTCAAGCTCGGCTTCTTGAGCGAGCAGGACCTGGTTCGCGCCCTGGCGCGCCAGCACCGGATTCCCGCGGTAGACCTGGAGCGGGTGAAGCTGGACCCGCGCATCCTGAAGCTGGTGCCCCCCGAGATCGCGGTGAAGCACCAGGTGCTTCCCCTGCGGCGCGTGGGGCGCACGCTGACCGTGGCGATGGCCAACCCCACCGACCTGGGGGTGCTCGACGACCTGAAGTTCGTCACCCGGCTGGACATCGAGCCGGTGATCGCGGGCGACTTTTCGCTGCGCAAGATCATCGAGAAGGAGTACGAGGCCTCCGACGAGCGCATCAACGACCTCCTCAAGCAGATCGAGCAGGAGGAGATCGAGGTCGTCGACGACAAGGAAGAGGAGATGAACGTCACCGCCCTGGCGGCGGCGGTGGACGAGGCGCCGGTCGTGAAGCTGATCAACGGCATTCTCACCGACGCGGTGCAGCGCGGGGCGTCGGACATCCACTTCGAGTGCTACGAGAAGGACGTGCGGGTACGCTACCGCATCGACGGCGTGCTTCACGAGATCATGAGGCCGCCGCCCAAGATGAAGGCGGCGCTCATCTCGCGCTTCAAGATCCTGAGCGACCTGAACATCGCCGAGCGCCGTGTGCCGCAGGACGGACGCATCAAGCTGCGGCTGGGCAAGCGGGTGATCGACTTCCGCGTGAGCACCCTGCCCACGCTGTTCGGCGAAAAGATCGTGCTGCGTATTCTCGACAAGGGCAACCTGACGCTCGATCTCGAGAAGTTCGGCATGGAGGAGCGCGCGGAAAAGAACTTCATGCGCGCGATCATGAACCCGTACGGCATGGTGCTGGTCACCGGCCCCACGGGCTCGGGTAAGACGACCACGCTGTACAGCGCGCTTTCCAAGATCAACTCCCCCGAGGTCAACATCATGACCGCGGAAGACCCGGTGGAGTACAACCTGCACGGCATCAACCAGGTGCAGGTGCGGACGGACATCGGGATGACCTTCGCCGCCGCGCTCAAGGCGTTCCTGCGGCAGGACCCCAACATCATCATGGTGGGCGAGATCCGCGACCTGGAAACCGGGTCCATCGCCATCAAGGCCGCGCTCACCGGCCACCTGGTGCTGAGCACGCTGCACACCAACGACGCCCCGTCGACCATCACCCGCATGATCGACATGGGCATCGAGCCCTTCAACGTGGCCAGCGCCGTGAACCTGATCACGGCGCAGCGCCTGCTGCGCCGCATCTGCGGCAACTGCAAGGAGTCCACGACCTATCCCGAGGAGTTCCTGCGGGGCGCCGGGCTGACGGACCAGGAGATCGACGAGGCCAGCTTCTTCAAGGGCGCCGGCTGCGAAACCTGCGGCGGCACCGGCTACAAGGGCCGCGCGGGATTGTACGAGGTGATGGCCATGTCGCCGGCGCTGCGCCGCATGGTGCTGCAGGGCGCCGCGACCTCCGACCTGCAGAAGCAGGCCATCAGCGAGGGAATGCTCACCCTGCGCATGGACGGGCTGCTGAAGATGCGGAAGGGCGTCACCACGCTGGAAGAGGTGATCAAGGAAACCGCCGCGTAAGCCGCGGCGCACCATTTGTTTGCGGCGGCATGGTTCTTGGCTCCCCAGGTGCCCAAGAGAACGCATATCCGCGCCGACGCTGGCTTTCTGCCGGGGGAGGCGCCTTGCACGTTGCACGGGTCCGTGCGGATCGCCCCAGGCGGGTACCGTGCCGGACCGGCCTGAGCGACCTCCACGGAAGTATCGAAAGGCAATCCCATGAGCATCGCCACCGAGGCACCGCGCGCCGCCGCCCCCGAGGCCGCCCGCAGCCTGAACCTGCGCGCCCTGCTGGAAGAGATGATCGAGCGCGGCGCGTCGGACCTTCACGTGACGGCGGGCGAGCGCCCCAAGCTGCGGGTGGACGGGCACATCACCGACAGCGGGGTGGACTACATCCTCACCCCCAAGGACTGCCTGCAGCTGACGTACAGCATCCTTACCGAGAACCAGAAGAAGCGGTTCGAGACGGAGGACGAGCTGGACTTCAGCTTCGGCATCCAGAACCTGGCGCGCTTCCGCGGCAACTGCTTCAAGCAGCGCGGGTGCGTCTCGATGGTCATCCGGCAGATCCCGATCAACATCCGGACGTTCGCCGACCTCGGGCTGCCGCCGGTGATCGCGAAGATGGCGGAGAAGCCGCGCGGGCTGGTGCTCGTGACGGGGCCGACGGGGTCGGGGAAGTCGACGACGCTGGCGGCGATGATCGACAAGATCAACCGCGAGCGGAAGGGGCACATCATCACGGTCGAGGACCCGATCGAGTTCATCCACAAGCACCAGGGGTGCATCATCAACCAGCGCGAGGTGGGGACGGACACCAAGTCGTTCGGGTCGGCGCTCAAGTACGCGCTTCGCGAGGATCCGGACGTGGTGCTCGTGGGCGAGCTCCGTGACCTGGAGACGATCAGCGCCGCGCTGACGATCGCCGAGACGGGGCACCTCGCGTTCGCGACGCTGCACACGAACAGCGCCGCCGAGGCGATCAACCGCATCATCGACGTCTTCCCGAGCCACCAGCAGTCGCAGGTGCGGGCGCAGCTCGCCTTCGTGCTCGAGGGGATCGTGACGC
>NZ_DATBNB010000477.1 GCF_036554565.1 Longimicrobium sp.
GTCTTCATCATCGACGAGATCAACCGCGGCAACCTCAGCAAGATCTTCGGTGAGCTGATGATGCTCATCGAAGCCGACAAGCGGAGCCCCCGGTACGCCGTGCCCCTGACGTACTCGCCCGAGGATACGTTCTATGTCCCCCAGAACGTGTACCTGCTGGGGATGATGAACACGGCGGACCGCTCGCTGGCAATGGTGGACTACGCCCTGCGGCGGCGCTTCAGCTTCATCCGCCTGCTGCCGGCGTTCGGCAACGAGGGGTTCGCCAACTATCTTATCGAGGCCGGAGCCACCGAAGACCTCGTGCGGCGAATCGTGGAGAGGATGGACGAGCTGAACCACGCCATCGCCGCCGACACCCGCAACCTCGGACCAGGATACCAGATCGGCCACAGTTTCTTCGTTCCCGAAGAAGGAGCGGGCGAACTGGATGACGCGTGGTACGTCCGCGTGGTCCGGCAGGAGATCGAGCCGCTGCTGCGCGAGTACTGGTTCGGGCGCGAGGAGCAGGCCCGGGAGCACGTGGAGCGGCTGCTCTCGTGAGGGAGACCAAGCAGAAGGTCCCCATCCAGAACGTTTATCGCCTCCTGCTGTACGCCTGGAATTTGGTCGGCGAGCGGGAGGCGGTAAACGTGGATGCGGAGGGCTACGCCGAACTCCACGATCTCTTCGCGCACGTGCTGGCGCAAGCTGTGGGAACGCTGCTGACGCGCGGGCTGGATCGCGGATACGTGCCCCGCGACGACTCCGTCCAGGGCATCCGCGGCAAGCTGGATTTCGGCGCGACCATCAAGCACGCCGAACTGGCCAACGCTCGGACGCGGTGCCGCTTTGACGACCTGGAATACGACGTTCTCCACAACCGGATCATCAAGGCGACGCTCCGGCGGTTGCAGCAGATCAAAAATCTGCACCCGAAGAACCGCTCCAGCGTACGCAAGCTGGAACGGAAGATGGACGCCGTGCGGGATGTATCGATCACCGCGCACGACTTCCGTCTGGTTCAGCTGCACGGAAACAACCGCTTGTACGAGTTCGCGATCGGCATTTGCTGGCTGATCCACGAAAACCTGATGATCGAACCGCGTTCAGGTAGCCTGCGGTTTCGTGAGTACGCGGCGACGCCGCAAGGGATGGGCAGCCTGTTCCAGAGCTTCGTTCGCAACTTCTACCGGCTGGAACAGCGGCGATTCACGTCCCGGGGAGCAAAAGTGGACTGGCACGCGGCGACGGGGACACCCACGGAGATCCGCCGGCTGCCGGAGATGGTGTGCGACATCGTGCTCGAAGCGGCAGACCGGTGCATCGTGCTCGACACCAAGTTCTACGCCGAAGCGCTCGTCGGGCGGGGAAAGGAGAAGAAGGTCAGCTCCGAGCACCTGTACCAGATCCTGGCTTACGTGCAGAACCGTTCGGCCAGCCACAGCACGCCACATGAGGGGATGCTGCTGTATCCCGTCGTGCACGAGCAATTCGGATTCGACTACCGCCTGCTGGGCTATCGGGTGCAGGTTCGTTCGGTCGATCTCGCGCAGCCCTGGCCCGAGATCCGCCGGAGTCTGCTCGGGCTGCTGGACGCGTAGATTCGGCGAATCACGCCACCGGCAGGGTGAACCAGAAGGTGGCGCCCTGGCCCGGCACGGTGTCGACGCCCACCTGGCCGCCGTGCGCCTCCACAATGCCGCGGACGATGGGCAGGCCCAGCCCCGCACCGGCGCGGCGGGCGGGGCCGTCCGCCTGCCAGAAGCTTTCCCATAGCCGCTCCAAGTGCTCGGGCGCGATGCCCGGCCCCGTGTCGCGCACCCAGAACCTCACCTCGCGCGGCCCGGGATCCGCCCCCAGCGTCACCCTACCGCCAGCGGGCGTAAACTTCAGCGCGTTGCCCACCAGGTTGCTGAACACCTGCATCACCCGGTCGAAGTCGGCCGCCACGTCGGGGCACTCCGCCACAGGCACCTGCTCCAGCGCCGTTCCCCGCTCGCGCGCCAGCGGCATCATCATCGCCGCCGCCTGGTCCAGCAGCCCGCATGCGGAAAGGGGAGCGGCCTCCACCCGCAGCTGCCCGGCCTCGATGCGCGCCACGTCCAGCAGGTCGCGGATCATCCGCTCCATGGCCTCGGCGCCGCGCACCACCTGTTCCGCCGACTCGCGCGCGTCGGCGGGGAGGCCAGGGTCGGCCAGCAGGAAATCGGCGTGCAGGAGGATGGCGGCCAGCGGGTTGCGCAGGTCGTGCGACACCACGCCCAGCACCGAGTCGCGCGCCCGCACCGCCTCCTGCGCCTCGGCGTACAGGCGGGCGTTGTCGATGGCCAGCGCCGCGCGGCGCGCCATCTCCTGCGCCACGGTCAGGTCCTCTGGCCCGTAGCGGCGGCCGGAGTGGTCGTACGCCAGGGTGATGGCGCCC
>NZ_DATBNB010000478.1 GCF_036554565.1 Longimicrobium sp.
GGGCAGCTCCACCAGCTCCGGCGCGCCCGCCAGCCGCTCCCGCCAGTACGCCAGCTGCCGCTTCAGCTCCCCAGCGTCCTGCTGCTCGCGCTGCCACACGGCGTAGTCGGCGTACTGCACCGGCAGCTCCGGCAGCGGCGACGCCCTGCCCTCGCGGTACGCCTCGTACAGCACGGAGAGTTCGCGGAAGAGCACCCCCATGCTCCACCCGTCGCTCACGATGTGGTGCATGGTGAGCAGCAGCACGTGCTCCTGGGCGCCGATCCGCAGCAGCGCCGCACGGAAGAGCGGTCCCGCGGCCAGGTCGAACGGCCGTGCCGCCTCCTCCGCGGCGCGCCGCCTGGCCGCCGCTCCGCGATCCGCATCGCCCAACCCCGACAGGTCCTCCACCGGCAGGGTGAACCCGCCGAAGGGCGCCACCACCTGCACCGGCGAGCCGTCCACGTCCGCGAAGACCGTCCGCAGCGGCTCGTGACGCCGCACGATCTCGCCGACCGCGCGCTCCAGCGCCGCCGCGTCCAACTCACCCCAAAGACGGTGTGCCGCGGCGAGGTTGTAGACGGCGCTTCCCGGCTCCAGCCGGTCGATGAACCAGAGCCGCTCCTGCGCAAACGACAGCGGCAGCCGCCGGTCCCGGGCGGCGGGCTCGATCGGCGGAAGCTCCGACACCTGCCCCACCAGCTTGCGGGCCCGCGCCATCTTCAGGAGTTCCAGGCGCTGGGCCGGTGTCAGCGTGGTGAGTCGCGCGGCGGAGTTCATGATCTGCGGATACCGCTAAGGAAGGTGTGTGGAACGCGCAGGATCTCCTCGCTCCCGGCGAAGCGGCCGGACGAGGTTTTTTGTACGCCCGCGTGGGTTGCGGCGCGTAATGCTTCGCGGGCGACCTCCCCCGGGAACAGGGGAGGTTGCCGGCGAGCGCTCAGGAAGGGACGCCGCGGCCGCGGGCGCGCACGGCTGGCCCACGGCCAGGCGCCGCCCTCACGCCCCCTCCTCCATTTCGGCCAGGAGCGCCGCCACTTCCTCGTCGCTAAGTCCTTCCAGCTCCGTCAGAGCGCCGGCGACCGCGGCTTCGACCGCGCCCGCCAGGCCGGCGACGGTCGGGGTCTCGAAGAGAACGCGGAGCGGAAGCTCCACGTCCAGGCTCCGGGAGATGCGCGCCAGCACCTGTGTGGCCTTGAGCGAGTGGCCGCCGAGCACGAAGAAATCGTCCTCCACGCCCACCCTCTCCACGCCCAGCACCTCCGTCCAGATCTCCGCGATCATCCGTTCCGTGGCCGTGCGCGGCTCCACCAGCAGGGCCCTGGAGGGCGCCTCCGGATCAGGGAGGGCACGGCGGTCCACCTTGCCGTTCGCCGTCAGCGGAAGCCGGTCCAGCCGCACGTAGGCCGACGGGACCATGTACTCCGGCAGCAGCGCCCTCAGGTGCGCCCGGAGCGCGGCCGCGTCGGGCCCCTCCGCGCCCTCGTCCGAGGGAACCCAGTACGCCACCAGCCGCCGGTCGCCGCCCTCCATCTCGCGCACGACCAGGACTGCTTCCCTGAGCGCGGGATGGGACGTCAGGGCGCTTTCCACCTCGCCCAGCTCCACGCGGAAGCCGCGCACCTGTACCTGCTGGTCGGCGCGCCCCATCGGCTCCACCTCGCCGTCGGGACGGTAACGGCCCAGGTCGCCGGTGCGGTACAGCCGGTCGCCCGCCTCTCCCGTCCATGGGTTGGTGATGAAGCGGTTCGCCGAGAGCGCTTCGTCTCCCAGGTAGCCAGCGGCAAGGTGCGGCGAGCGCATCCAGATCTCGCCCACCTCGCCGATCCCCGCGATCTCCCCCCTCGCGTTGCGGACGAGGAGTTGCACCCCGGGAATCCCGCGTCCGAGGGGGATGATCTCCTTCTGCTCCGCTTGAGGATCGACCACGTGGTACGAGACGGCCCGCTGGGTTTCCGTAGACCCGTAGTAGTTGACGACGCGCAGGTTGGGCGCGAGCGCCGCCAGACGCTGCACGTCGGCGCGCCGGAGGACGTCGCCCACGAAGAAGGCGCGGCGCAGCGAATCGATCCGCTCCCCCTCCGACGCGTCCGCGAGCACCTGGCCCATGGCCGGCGTCAGGTGCGCCACGGTCACGCCTGCCTCGCGCATCCACCTCGCGAGGTAGCCGGGGGTGCCGGTCTCGTCCGGCTCCGGCGCGACGACCGAGGCGCCGAGTTGGAGCGGGGTGAAGACGTCGCGGTGCAGCGGGTCGTGCGCCAGGCCGCTCAGCAGGCTGAAGCGGTCGGACGCGGAGAGGCCGAACTCCGACGCCAGCCAGGGCGTGAAGTGCGTGAGCGACGAGTGCCGCCCCATCACCGCCTTGGGGGTGCCCGTGGTCCCCGAGGTGAACGAGAGGTACGCCAGCGTATCCGGACCGACCTCCACGTTCAGCGGATCGCCGGCAGAATCCATCGCGTCCGCGGGCTCTTCGCTCCGCGGGTGGAGGACGAGGGTCGTCCGGAGGGTTTCCGCCAGCACCGCCGCCACCTCGCCGGGCAGATCGCCCGCGGCGGAGAGATGGATGTGCGCAGCGGGACGAGCGATGCGGGCGTACTCGGCCAGGCGCGCCGCCGGATAGGAGGGATCGAGAACCAGGAAGGCCGCGCCGCTCTTCATCGTCCCCAGCAGCGCACGGACCAGCGCGGCACTCCGGTGGCCGGTGATGGCGACGACGTCGTCCACGCCTACCCTGGCATCCGCCAGCGCGCGGGCGATGCGGTCCGTCGCCGCGTTCAGCTCGGCGTAGGTCCACCGCTCGCGCGGG
>NZ_DATBNB010000479.1 GCF_036554565.1 Longimicrobium sp.
TCCGGCGCGTGGACCCGCACCTGGAGATCGAGGCTGCCTTCGCCGAGGGAACCGCCATCGAGCCCGGCGACGTGACGATGACCATCCGCGGCTCTGCCCGCTCCATTCTCACCGCCGAGCGGACGGCCCTCAACTTCCTCCAGCGCCTTTCCGGCATCGCCACGGTCACCCGCCAGTACGTGCGCGCGGTGGAGGGCACGGGGGCGCGGGTGATCGACACGCGCAAGACCACGCCGGGCATGCGCTGGCTGGAAAAGGCGGCGGTAGCCGCGGGCGGCGGCACCAATCACCGCTTTGGCCTGCACGACATGGTGATGATCAAGGACAACCACATCGCGGCGGCCGGCGGCATCACCGCGGCGGTGGAGGCGGTCCGCAGCCAGAACGACCTGGGGCTGGCGGTGGAGGTGGAGACGAGCACGCTCGACGAGGTGCGCGAGGCGCTGGCGGCGGGCGCGGACCGCATCATGTTCGACAACATGACGCCGGAGATGATGCGCGAGGCGGTGGAGATCGTCCGCGGCGTGGGCGAGGGCGGGCCCGAGACGGAGGCGTCCGGCGGCATCACGCTGGAAACCATCCGCGCGTACGCGGAGACGGGGGTGGACTACATTTCCATCGGCGCGCTCACGCACTCCGCACCCTCGCTGGACCTGTCGCTGCGGCTCACCGCATTGTGACCGACCGCCCGGCAGAGCGCTGGGAGGGGCAGGCGGCCGCGGAGTTGGCCGCCCGCTGGTCGCTTCCCGCGGTTCACCTGTTCGAGAGCATTTCCTCCACGAACGACGCGGCTCGCGCGCTGGCGGATTCTGGCGCGCCGCACGGAACGCTCGTGCTGGCCGAGGAGCAGACGGCGGGGCGGGGGAGGAGCGGCGGCGCGTGGTCGTCGCCGCCGGGGCTGGGGATCTGGATGTCGATGGTGGCGCGCCCGGCCGAGCTGCCGGCGCCCGGCCTGCTCCCCATCCTGGTGGGGCTGGCGGCGGCGAAGGCGGTCGATGCGTACGTGCAGCCCGCGACAGCGCAGATCAAGTGGCCGAACGACCTCCAACTGGCGGGCCGCAAGTTCGCCGGTATCCTCTGCGAGGGCGCGTGGGAGGGCGACGGCCCCGGCGCGGTGATCGTCGGCATGGGGCTGAATGTGCTGCACGCGCCGGACGACTTTCCCGAAGACGTGCGCGATACGGCCACCTCTCTGCGCATCGCGGCGGGATGGCAGCCGTCGCGTGCGGAGGTGGCGGGTGCGGTCGCATCCGCGGTGATGCGTGCCCTCGCCCAACCGCCGGCACAGCTGTCTGGCGCTCTGCTGGGCGCCCTGCGCCGCCGCGACGCGCTGGAGGGCCGCCCCATCCGCGTCACCGGCGCGCAACCGATGTCGGGAATCGCCCTGGGCATCTCCCCAAGCGGCGCCCTGCTGGTCCGCGACACGGAGGGCATGCTGCGCACCATCACCTCTGGCACGGTCCGCCTGGCCCCGGCCGACGCCACCCCCGCCTGACGCGCATCGGCCGTGTTCCGCACTCACGCACTAACGCACTCACGCACTTCCCCAATGGATCTCGTCTTCGACGTCGGCAACACGGAAACCGTCATCGGCTGGTTTCAGGAATCGGAGCTGCGCGGCCACTGGCGCGTAAGCACCGACAGCCGCCGCACCGCCGACGAGTACGGGATGATCCTCGTCCAGCTGCTCACCGCGTCCGGCGTGGGGCACAACGCCGTCCGCGCGGCGACCATCGGCTCCGTCGTTCCCGCGATGACGGTCGTTCTCCGCGGCGCGTGCGAGCGCTACCTGGACGTCGGCGCCGTGGCGGTAGACGCGCGCACGCCGCTGCCCATCACGCTGGACGTCGACGAGCCGATGACGGTGGGTGCCGACCGCATCGTCAACACGCTGGCTGCCCTGCGGATGTACGCGGCCGATACGGTCGTGGTGGACCTGGGCACGGCCACCACGTTCGACTGCATCACCCGTGACGGCGTGTTCATCGGCGGGGTGATCTCGCCGGGCGTGAAGACGTCGTCCGCCAGCCTGACGGAACGCACGGCCAAGCTGCCGCGCGTGGACCTCGTGCCCCCGCAGCGGGTGATCGGGCGGCGCACGGAAACGTGCATCCAGAGCGGCGTGTTCTACGGCGCGGTAGACGCCATCGATGGGACCGTGCACCGCATCCGCGAGGAATGGGGAAGCGATGAGCTGCTGGTCGTGGCCACCGGCGGGCTGGCGGAATTGATCGGCCCGCACTGCCGCACGGTGCAGAAGATCGAGCCGTACCTGACGCTCTACGGCCTGGAGTTCGCCCGCGAGCACCTGTCGCGTTCGACCGCTGGGAGTGGCATGTGAAGTCGCCGGGCCGCGTGCGGCGAGAGGGTAGCCGGGGCGCGCCGGCTTGATCCAAAGCGGCATCGAAGCCGGCAAGGAAGTGTTGTTTCCGCAGCAATCGAGCGGTGCCGCGGAGTGTGTGCGGATCCCTCAGTCGCTGCGGTTTCCGGTGTGGCGAAACGTTTTGGGGTGGCCGCTCCATCGGGATGACATCGTGCGCGACGACGGGAATGTTGACACAGCATCGGACACCCA
>NZ_DATBNB010000480.1 GCF_036554565.1 Longimicrobium sp.
ACCATCAGGTCGATGGCCCCCTCGTGGCTCGCGGCCACGTCCAGGGCTTCGGGCCCCGTCGCGGCCTCCAGCACGTGATAGCCGGAGCGCTCCAGCATGCGGCGCGAGATGCGCCGGACGCCGTCGTCGTCGTCCACCACCAGGATGGTCGCGCGCGGCTCGCGGGTCGATTCGGTGGATTCCGTCACGTCGTTTCGGAGCAAGGCAGCCTGGATGTCTCCGCTCCCCTCGCGTGCGATGCGCAGGGCAGACGGCCGGGACAGCCCTGAATCTATCCCCCACCGGTGGGCAAGCGCCACTTTCGCGACTTTCGATAGGAATGAAGGCGGCTTGTGTACGGCGGGATGGGCGTGCGCCGCCGGACCCCCGCGAAGCGAAGATCGCGGGGCTGCGGTGTCCGCGGCCGGGCCGTGCCCGGCCCGGGGCTTCACCAGCCCAGCGCGGCCGAGACCTGGCCGGCCAGCTCCATGGGGTCGAACGGCTTCGACAGCACCCCGGCCACGTCCAGCTCCGAAAAGCCGCGGCGGTCGCACGAGCGCACCTTGGCGGTCAGCAGCAGCACGGGGATGCCGGCCGTGGAGGGATCGGTCCGCAGCGCCCGTACGGTGTTGGGGCCGTCCATCCCCGGCATCATCACGTCCAGAAGAATGGCGTCCGGCCGCCACTGGCGCGCCATGGCCACGCCCTCCAGCCCGTCCTGGGCGGTGTGCACCTCCCACCCGGCGGTCATCTCGAGCGTGACCTGCGCGACCTCGCGGATGTCGTCCTCGTCGTCCACCAGCAGAATCGTGCGGTTCATCGTGTTCCTTTCGTGGCGCGCGGCTGCGCCGTTCCCGGGGTTGGCGGCCCGTGTGGGCCGCGAGTTTCACCGTCCGTGATCCGTCCGCCCGGGCCGCTGCCCGAAATCCGTACGAATCCTCGTAACTCCCGCTCCCGCAATCCTCTGCATTTCGCCTCCCGCGCCGCCGCGTCCGGATTCCGGACGATTTCCTCCGTTGCAGGGAGGAGGCTGCCTGCGGGCCAAGTCGTGCGATTGCAACAGGTTGCGGGAATCGCCGTGGAGGGTGAGTCCTCGGGTGTTAGGCAGCGTCCGCGCCATGCCTCGGGGCGCGGCACCGACCCCGGAACGCGGCCGTGGGCACCGCGGTGGGGCTGTGATCCCGCGCCGGCAGTCTGTCATCCTGAGCCCCAAGTGCGCCGAACCATCCCGCAGCCCGTTCCTCGCGGGGCGAAGGATCTAGCCTGAACCGCGAAATGAGCCTGGGCGCGGCAGCGGTCACCAATCCCGGAGCCGCGGATTCCCGGCTCCGGGTCGGGACCCAAGCCGCCACGGGCGAATGAATTCGCTGCAACGACCACACGAAGTCCGCCTTCGCGGACTGGCCTGTTCTCGGGTGAGGAGGACCTTGTGGCGCGCCGGGGAGTTCGCGGCAGATCTCTCAGCGCTGCGGACGCTCGGTTGACCGAATCGGCGGGTCCGCTTACCTTTTGGGCCGTTCGCCCTCGTAGCTCATCCGGATAGAGCGCAGGATTCCTAAGCATCTGCACCAAGAACTTCGAGCTTCCGCCTGGAAGCCCGTAAGCGCCAGCCAGACGTCACTTTACGCCATCCGTTGGCGTTCGTTTTTCAGAAAAATTCTCATGAGTAACAACGCGCCAGTAACAACCGCGAACTGATCGCTCGGATGCCCTTCCAAGTATGACGCGAACCGGTTTCTGAGGACCAGCGCGTTCGGAATCCACTGGGACACGCGTTCCGGAAGATCGAGTTGACTTGCGAATCAGCTGAGAGCGGACGGATCGGTCCCAAATATCAGAGAGGGCTGGTCCACGCGGATCAGCCCTCTCTTACGACAGCATCGTTTTGTGTATGGTAGCTTTGCTTGAATCACGTCGCGCCCGTTGGGCCGAGTGCGTCATGTAGCTCCCTCCCAAAACGCTCCCAAGTTATTCCTGTGGCTGCGAGCCATCGTACCATCGCGGTGAAGCTGATGTTGGCTTCGCCACGCTCCACCATTCCAACGTAGTTACGCGCCAGCCCGCACCGATAGCCCAATGCCTCTTGGGTGAGGCCGGCTGCCGTGCGGTAGGCGCGAAGGACGCGACCGAGCGTGGCCAGAGACGTCGAGGTGGGCGGCACCCACGAATTCTCCACCCGCCGCCACAGGCTCGTCTACCACATATATGTTGCATGCACAGTGTTCCCTTCATAGCTTCTTTGTGTAAGTGGCCACAGTTCACGCATTCCGGCCAGATTACCTGACCACCAAGGAGTGGCAACGTGACTTTCAGACTACTTGTCCCGCTGCATCACGTCACCGAAGTGGAGGCATTGGAGCACTTGAACGCGCTCGGGTGGGGTGCGATTACATACCGCCCAGAACCGATCTGTCGTATGCGCGGTATCTCAGGTGGGACGCAATGGATGTGCAGACCGGGTTGAGCAGCGTAGATGAACAGGTTAGTGAAGCAGAAGATGCCGGTCTGGCAACAGGCCGATACGCCTAGCCCGGAGCCGCATGCGCGGCTGTACTGGAAGGATGGGCGCGCCTACATCGACGCACGTTCGTGGGCTAAGTGGGGAGGGAAGCTTGAGGCGCTGATTCCGCCCGGCGAGCGGAGGGCAACGAAAGACCGGGTACAGGCCCATTTATTGTTCGCGCAGCGGCTCGCACATCTTCGCGAACTGCGCGTTGAGTTGCCGACCGGCTTGGCGGCGGAGGATACGTTGGCGCCGCAGATCACGGGCGACCCGCTGGACCGCTTCGCCACGTTTGCTGGCTGGTACTTGGCGGAGAAGGAACTCCGCCCCGGCCGTAGGCGGGTGACAAAGCGCCATCTCGAAAGCCAAAGGCGGATGTTGGTGTACGCCGCGCGCTTCTTCGCTCAGAAACAAGGTAAGGAATTGCTCCGTGAGCTAGGACCAGTGGACATTCGCGCCTACATGACGGAACTGCGGACCGTTTCCCCAGGCACCGCCAACAGCCGAGCTGCGAAGGGTCCCGTTAGAGCGCTGTCCTCTACTACCCAACGCCGCTATCTGAATACGTTAGGTGAGCTGCTGCAGGCTGCGGTGGCGGAGGATCGGATCTCGACTAACTGGGTAAACGAGCGAACCGATCTTCCCGCTGTCGATCCTAGTCCAACCAAACACTTGGAGGCGTGGGAAGCCGCGCGCCTGCTCGAAGGCGCGCGCATCCTCTATCCGCTCGATAAGAAAGCGCCACCCATCTATCCGCTTTTGGCCTTTTACCTTCTGACAGGCGTCACGGAGTCTGAGCGTGCAGGCGTGACCGTAGCCGACATACGGTTCCCCGGCAATCCGGAATTCCCCATTGGCGCAATCCTCGTGCGACCGAACGCGGCGGTCCGCGATGAGGATACTCGTGACCGGCTCAAGACTGAGTACCGGGAGCGGGTTATCCCTCTCCACGCGCAGCTCGCGGAAATCTTGGGCGAGTATTTGGGGAGCGTGAACGCGCCTCCCGGACCGCTGCTCTTTCCGGCGCACGACAGCGATGGGACGGAACCACTTCGCGACTGGCGCAAGCAACTGGACCACGTGGCCGTGCACTGCGGCTATCAACCCGGCGAAATTCGTACGCGCCGACTTCGCGTCACGTACTGTTCACACCGCGCTTACACAGTGGATGAGCATGGCCAGCCGATGACCGCCGTGAGGCTGCACGCCGAAATGGGCCACGGCTCGTACCAGATGATTGAGCGCCGCTACTTCCGCCATACACGTTTGCGCGCTGTCCGGCCGCACCTTGAGTATCGCTGGGCCGATTGGTCGGATAAGTACGGCCGCCCGCTTGGTTAACGAATCAAGCGTCAATCCGTTGCTTCTCACCACCGTCCTGCGGCTGAGGTGAACTGACGGATCCTGTGGCGGAGGGACATCGGATGCGTCTCGCTGCCTTGTTGGTTGACGGCCCCGAGTAGCGACGGAGATGAACGCACCTGCGTCGCGCGAGACCGCAGCCGCTCACAGGCCCGCTAAGTTCGCTGCGTTGCTCCCGCGCTGCTGAAGAAGCTGGCGCGGGAGCAGCGCAGCAGATATGATAATATGCGCATCTGAACATATAAGGGTATAAGTCATGTCAAGTCCGTCACATAAACCACAAGGCCGGTCACCGCCGTCTGCTGGAGCGGAATCGGGCCAGATGGCAGCCGCGCTCACCGAACAGGAGCGAGACCGCCTCGCGGAGCTGTTTGGAGTCCTGGGTGACAGGACGCGCATCAGAATCGCATGGGCGCTATCTGAGAAGGAACTTTGTGTGAAGGATCTAGCAACGCTGCTCGAGATGAATCAGCCGGCGGTTTCGCGCGCGCTGAAGGAGATGCGCCTTCTGCGAATCGTGGCGGCTCGGCACGAGCGCCAATTCGTCTACTACCGCTTAAATGAGGGTCACATCCGCTCTCTCCTTGCTGAGGCTTATGAGCATGCCAGAAGTATCGCTTGAACCGGAGGAGACACAGTCTGCGGTGGCGATGCCGCACTCCAGTGGATCCAGTTCCGTGCTGCTCATCAATTCCCCGGTGTTCGATACGCGCCTGCCGTGGGCACGCTGGCAGCAACCGGGGCTACTGTATCGCTACGGGTCTTATCTGCGGGAACGAGGTGCTGAGATCACCATGATCGATGCCCTCGCCGTGCCTCGCGCCGGCCGGCTGAGGAAGGAAAAGATCCAGCAGCTGATGCTCGATGGCCAGCGTGTCGATCAGTGGCGCTTCGGCCGCGCGCGGAAGGAAGTCGCGGCGGAGATGCGTGCGCTGGCCGACCGGGGATGGGCGCCAGATTCCGTTGTCGTGGAATGCTTCACCACATTCTGGTGGCGAGGCGCACGCGAGATGGTGGACCTCGCGCGAGAGGTGTTCCCCAGAGCCGAGGTACAGGTCGTGGGCGCCTATGCCAGCCATGCGCCCCAGCACGTGGAGCAGGCAACCGGCGCGATCCCGATCGCGCAGCTGCCCGCGGAGGTTGCGGCACATCCTGCTGACTGGTCACTGGCTCCTGCTCGCCCGCCTATAGCGTACATCTCGACAGCGAACGGTTCGCGTGGCGCTGATGAGATTGTCGAGGAAATCGCGAACGGGGCCGAGCGCGGGATAACGCTCTTCGCGTTCGGTGAGCATGGTGTGGTGGGACGGCATCCGGACCTGTTCGCGGCGGTTATGGAGGGCGTTCTGGCGCGCTGCATCAAGACCCGATTCGTAGCAACCGGCACCCTTGTCCCGGCCGAGTTGGTCGCCAATCCGGCGCTACCGACCCTCATGCGGCGCGCGGGCTTCCGGCAGCTCTTCTTCGCGGACGATCGGCACGTTCCGCTCGGCTCCGCGACGGACGATTACCTGGACGCCTGTCGGCAAGCCGCAGCCCTGTGTGAAGCCGCCGGCTTCCGCGCCCGCACGGACGAGTTGGGAGGGGGGGTCTGTCTCGGCCGGATGGGTGAAGATCTGGGCGAGCGGGCGCGGATGATCACCCGTGTGGCGCACGCTATGGGATCGGTCGTGCTCTGGCCCTATCAACCCGCACCCGCTGAGTGTCCTGGGGTGGAACTCGATCTCGTTAACGGAAAGCTCTTCCCGCTCCGCGCAGAAAACGGGGCGACGTATCGTGATTACCTGAACGTCCAGGGAATTGCCGTACTCATGAACGCGAAGTACCGCGAGCACACTTTCAACTTCCTGGGCGAGAGCTTCGTCGCGCGGATGTTCCGGGACAGCCTGGCACGAGAGGCCTGGGCCCCGGACCCTGCCGTGAAGGGCGGGCTGCGCCTGCCGGCCCCGCTAAGGCAAGGTGCCGCATGACGACGATCGTCTCGGCCGCTGGCCTCCGGGAGCCCGAACTCGTGCAGTCCGACGAACTGCTAGTTTCGCCGGTCAGCACACGCTCCCGGAGCGTTCTCCTCTTCAACCCTCCGGTTTACGACGCACAGTACTGGGCTCGCTGGAGCCAGCCGGCCGGCCTGCTCCGTTTGGCGACGTACCTGCGCGACCATGGATACGTCGTGAACCTGGTCGACTGCATGGAGACCGACGCGAAGGGTTTCGTGAAGAAGCGCAGGCGCAAGGTCGAGGGCCGTCCCTTAGACTACGTTCGCGACGACGTTACCAAGGCGATCTGGCACTTCGGTCTGGGATGGGACGAGGTAACCAAACGTCTGAAGGCACTGCCCGCGCCGGATGAGGTCTGGATCTCTTCCATCATGACTTACTGGTGGGAGAGTACACGCGACGCGGTTCAGCTGCTTCGGGAAGCGTATCCAAATGCCCGCATCTGCGTTGGCGGAATCTATCCGACCCTCGCGCCCGAGCACGCGGTCCGTAACCTTGTCGGAGCGGACTTGGTCTTCATGGGTGAGTTCAAGCCGGCCGGACACCGGTGGACCGATCTCTCGCTGTATGAGAGGCCGCCGAGCTACGCCATCCTGACCAGCAGCCGCGGCTGTCCGTGGGACTGCAACTACTGCGCGGCGCGGACCCTGAACGGCGGCTCGAACAAGGTGCGGGGACGCGAGCCGGAGGACGTCGTCGACGAGATTGAGGACAAGATCCGCCGGTTCGGGATTCGCCACTTCGGGTTCTATGAGGACAATGCCCTTGTCCTGCGTGGCCACCTCCATCGCATCATGGAACTGATCATTGAGCGGAAGCTGAACGTGACGCTGTATGCGCCGGAAGGCTTCGAGACGCGCCTGCTCGACGAGGACCTGCTCCGCGTGATGAAGAAGGCGGGATTCCGGAAGGTGCACCTTCCGTTCGAGACCCTGAAATGGGAGACGAACCAGGGGTGGAACCGCCGGCACGCGAGCACCGCTTCGTTCGAAGCGGCGCTCGATGCAGCGATCCGCGCGGGTTTCAAGCCGCGGACGGAGGAGATTAATGCGTTTGTGCTGTTCGGGCTTCCCGACGACAACCTCCAGGACATCGTCGACGGTGTGACCTACGTCCACCACACGGTGGGCTCGGTAATTCCCATGCTCTTCACTCCCGTACCGGGCACGAATGTGTACCGAGAGCACGCAGAGTATCTGCACGGCGAGATGGGATGGGATCTGCACCACCTCAACGGTAAGCTGCTCCCGTTCCTCGAGTACAACCAGAGGCGGTACCCCGAACTCAGAGCCTCGGACTACTTGGAGTTGGAGGCGCTCATGTCAATTCTAAACAACGGAAAGTTTCTTTCGCGCGCGGTGGATTTATGCGACTCCAGCGCCGCGAGCTCGGCTTTCCGAGAAGTTGCGGGGGCGAGATCGATCGCTCACCACCCCTACGGTGGCGCTGCGGATGGCATCGCTGCGGATTGACGCAAAACACCACGTTTGCTAACCTTCGGGCTCGCGTCCGGATCAGGTCTCGCGTGGCTTGATCCGGCGTCATTCAATCGCTGTTTCTCTCCGGGCACCCCTCTCCTGTCCCAAGGTTTTGGCAAAGAAGCCGCAGCAACGCAAACCCCGGTCTACGCCCCGGCGTGAACCGCCACCGCCTCCCGGGGACGGCTCGCGCCGGGTGTTCATCCTCGGAGCAGGTTTCAGCTACAATGCCGGTTTCCCGCTCGCCTACCATCTGCTGCGCCAGGTATACGAGCGTCTCGACCGGGAGACACAAA
>NZ_DATBNB010000481.1 GCF_036554565.1 Longimicrobium sp.
CCGGCGCTTCGTCGAGGGACGCGCTGTGGGGCCCCACCGCAACCTGGCCCGCGTGCGCGAGGTGGCAGAGGGCCAGGCGCCGTTCGCCGCCGTGCTCGCGTGCGCCGACTCGCGCGTGCCGGTGGAGATCGTGTTCGACCAGGGCTTCGGCGACGTGTTCGTGTGCCGCGCGGCGGGGAACATCGTCACTCCGGAGCTGATCGGCAGCCTGGAGTTCGGCACGCTGGTGCTGGGCGCCAGGGCGCTGGTGGTGCTGGGCCACACGCAGTGCGGCGCCGTGAAGGCCACCATCGCGGGCCAGGCGGTGCCCGGGCAGATCAGCACGCTGTACCGCCACATCCGCCCGGCGGTGGACCGCTCCGCCACGCGCGAGCTGGAAGACGTGGCGCGCCACAACGTGCGCATACAGGCCGAGCTGCTGCGTACCTCGTCGCCCGTGATCGCGCAGCTGATCGCCGAGGAAAAACTGGTGGTGGCGGGCGGCGTGTACGACCTGGAGACGGGTCGCGTGGTGCTGCTGGAGGAGTGACCTCCCGGAGAAGGCGTCGAACTGACGATACGAACCCGCTGGCGTCGCTGCCGGCGGGTTCGCTTTCGTTCGGGGCATCCACCCCGCGCCACGGGTAAACGTGTGGCGCCGGGGCACGCGGGTTGCTCTCCGCCGCCCGGACACTCGTCTGTCTCGAACCTGTGGAGGTGTATGGCTACGTATGGCATGGCCGCCCGCCGTCTGTTTGCGTGCGCGGCCCTGGTGTTCCTGGCGCCCGGGGGGTGCGCGGACGTGCTCTCCAACGTAGAGCCCGGGAACAAAGAGGAAGAGAACTCCGATACGGGCACACGGGGGATGGGCCCGTTCCAGGGCGTGGACGGCGAATCGCCGTCCCAGGCCATGTCCGCCAGCACCGATTGCCCCAACCGCTGCGCGCTGCCCATGAAGGACCGGCCGAACATGCCCGCCGGGACCACGCAGACGTTCGAGGTCGACGAGGTGGCGCGGCTCCTGGGCAACGGCTCCTCCGCGGCGCCCTTCACCTGGCGTAACGCGAGCGGCGCCGTGGAGCTGCGCGTTCCGGACGGCTACGGCGGGCGGATGGCGTCGGGGATGAACAACTGGGGGCAGACGGCGGGCTACCTCACCATCAACGGCGTCGAGAAGTACGCGGCCGCGTGGGAGCCGGACGGCACGCCGGTGGTGCTGCGCTCGTCCCGCGGCGGGCCCCCGGTGCCCGGCGAGGCGCTGGCCATCAGCGACAGCTCGGTGATCGTGGGGCGCACCACCGACGGCCGCGCCTTCCGCAGCCACTGGCGCACGGGCTTCCGCTACCTGGGCGAGGCGGGCACCGCCGCGCACGACGTAGACTGGCACGGCCGCGCCATCGGGTTCTACACCACCGCGTCGGGCACCCGGCGGCCCGCGCTGTGGGCAGCGGACGGCTCGCGGACGGACCTGGGCGCGCTGCCGGGGCACACGGGCGGCGAGGCCTTGGCCATCAGCCCGCGCACGGGCTACGTGGTGGGCGTCAGCACCGGCGGCGGCGCCGAGCGCGGGTGGATCTGGACCGCCGACGCGGGGATGAAGCCGCTTCCCGAGGGGTTCAAGCCCAGGGACGTGAACGCCTACGGCGAGGTGGTTGGGTGGTCGGGCGGCACCGACTGGCCCAATGCGGTGTGCGCGGTGTGGTGGCAGGGCTACGGGCTGCGGCCTCTGCCCCTGATCCCGGGAACGAGCGGCTGCGAGGCCCACTCCATCAACAGCTGGGGAGACGTGGCGGGGTTCAGCGAGAGCATGGAGCAGGACGGCCGCCATCTGGTCGTCGTTCGCACGCCCGTCGTGTGGACCTGGGCCAGCAAGAAGTACCGCTACGGCTTCTGAGTGCGTAAAGGACGTCGGGGGCGCGGAGTGCATCCCGTGCCCCTCACCGTTCTGCCCCAGGTTCATTCTCGTGTGCCCGACGATCACGATTGCGAGCTTCGCATCGCCGCGTCCGGAGCGTGACAGCGACGATCGAGGAGGCGGAACTCGAACTCCATGCGCGGTCTCCGGGCGTGCACCGCTCCCGCGAGGCCCGTCTGCACCCAATGCAAAGCCTCGCGGATGCATCCTGCACGAATGAGTATCTCAGCGCGCAGACGGTAGAGAGACAACTGCATGTCGGGCTCGCTCGACGGCAGGGTGTCCCACAGCACGTCCAGGTGGTGTTCGGCCGCGTTTCCACGCCCGACAGCAGTCTCGAATTTCACCCGCCGGAGTTCGGTTCCAAGCTCGTCCCCCGCTGCTCCTTCCGACGCTCCGCGCTCGAATTCGGCCCGCGCCGTGGCCGAACTGCCTCCCGCCCGCACTCGCGTGATCGCCAATTCCTGGAGAATCCGTCCGGGGGTGCTCAACGGGTGGTAAATGGCGGCTCCACTCCCCGTAGACCACCGGGCGCAGCATGATGACGCGCCTCGCAGCGTTTCCAGGGATCGCGCGAAATTTCCGATCGTGGTGTACCCGACCGCCCTGTAATGCCGCCCCCGGAGTCCAGCCGCCCGGTCGCCTGCCTCGTCCGCAAATCGTGCTGCCGCGCCGCCGAGCGAAAGCAAACGCCGGTAGCGCCACGAGCGCGCCAGCAGTGATGCATCCAGAGAGCCCACATGGTCTTGCGACGTATCGTTCAGGACGGCGGCCTTGGCGAGCATCACTTGCGCGAACGCCGTCCGCCGGGCGGCAACGGACGAGATCCCGTTGATCATGACCAGCAGGCGATTCAACGCGACGAGGTGCTGGTGGGCATTCCCGCAGTCCGTTACGGGAACCGCCTGTACCTGGCTCACGATTTCGTCCGCGTCCCGGGGCGTGAATGCATCGCCGTCCCGGACGTGCCGCTTCCAGGCCAGGATGGTCTCGAAGGGAATGACGCCGCGGTGAACCGCGGCGTGGCAGTCGCGACACAGAATCAGCGCATTCGAGGCAATCGACCGGCCCCCCAGGGCATGGGCGATGATGTGGTGGGCCTGGAGAGGCAGGTCCCGGAACTCGCAGAGCGGGTTGGTGCAGCGGTAGCCTTGTAGCGCATACGTTTCGGCGAGCGTCGCGGGCGGAAACAGCCGCAGCGGGTCACGTTGCGTACGGAACCGCCTGGGAGGAGCGATCAAGCCCTTTCCGCGATCGCCCCGCTTTCGCGCCTGCACCGTGCGTTTCATCATTCTTCCGAGGCCAGGGCCAAAGTCGCTGCTCAGCGGCCACGTTCCACGCTGGGAAGCCCCACCATGGAAATATGTGTGATCGGAGCTGGCGCGGTGGAAGTTGGAGCCGCAAAGCGCCAGGCCAGCCCGAGGGCGGCGCGGACGCGGTTTCGTCAGGTGCGGGAGCCGGGATGGCGGCTTCGCGGTGGGGGCGGCGCTGCCCGGCCGCCACCACCGCCCGCGCGCGGCAGCGGCTCGCTACCCGGTCGGCGTCGGAGATCCGGGCCCAACTCCACGCTGTTCTCTCCTTGCGCGGCGCGAACTCACCCGCCGATCGTCAGCCCGCGCATCCAGGCGAGATAAGGCCCTGCATCGGCGTGCGATGCAGGGCCATTTCGTCCCCGCGATCGACCGTGCGCGGTGGCTACTTCGTCCAGACCGCCCAGTCGCTGCCGGACGCGGCGAGGGTCCACCCAGCGCCCGGCGACCAGCTACCCGGGCCGATCTTCATCGCAAGATTCCCGTTGACGATGGCCGCGTAGCGGTACGCGTCCGCCGCCTGCACGGAGATGGTGCTGGTGGACGTGACGCCCTGCTGCTTCCGGATCTTGATGAGCGTGCCGATCTTGCCGCGCAGGTCCGCGCCCCAGTCGAAGTAGTGGGGCCAGTACACCGTCGGCGTGCCGGGATGCGTAAGGATGTATGCGTATCCCTGCTCCACCTTGGCGCCCGGAAAGGGCCAGTGGTTCTGCCCGCCGTCGGGCGAGGGGCCGGTGTCGTGGTTGTCGACGAACGTCACGCTCATCGCCGGCCACCAGCCCAGCGCGCCCGGGATGCACCCCATCCGCCAGTACTCGGTCCGCTCCACCGCCAGCTGCAGCTGCCACTTGGTCGTGAAGTCGAACGCGGCCGAGCGGGCGCCGGTCGCGTCGATCCAGTCCATGATCATCTGCCGGTGGTAGTTGGCGTTGGAGCACGAGGCGTAGTAGTCGCCCACGATGTCCGGCCACAGCTCGCCGACTGAAAAATACGGCGTGGTCGCCGAGTTGTAGCCGCCCACGTACGACGCCGAGAAGCCCTTCACGTAATCGTACCGCCACCCGTCGAACCCGGCGGCGCTGGTGGTTTTCATCCAGTTCATCCAGCTGGTGATCTCCGTCTGCACCGATGAATAGGTGTGGTCCAGGTCGCGGGCGGCACCGTATCCGTCACCCGTGTCGTAGTTGCCCGTGCCCAGCCCCCACTCGTCGTTGCGCGTGACCGCCTGCGCGTTGCTGGCGAACGCGGGGCTGGTGAAGTCGGCCCAGTTGGTGGTGCCCACGCGGTGGTTCACCACCACGTCGCCGATCACCTTGACGCCGCGCGTCCGCAGCGCCGAGGTAGCCGAGCGGAGCTGCGCGCCGGTGCCGTACATGGACCCATCCAGGTTGCGCCACTCGTTGGGCAGGTACCCGGCCGAGTCGGCCGCGCGCGAGGCGGGCGGAAGCCAGGCCATGGTGAACCCGGCGGCCTGGATCTCGGGCGCCTTGGCCGCGACGATGTTCCACCAGTCCCAGCGATGCGAGTTCCAGTGGAACGCCTGCAGCATCACGTCGCTCCCACCCCCGGCGAACTGGGCGTAGCGCGGCACGGACGGCGCGGCCGCAGCCGGGGGCGTGGGACCGTCCACCCGCGCGGCGTCGCAGCCGGCGGCGAAGGCGGCGCCGAGGAACAGGGCCAGGGGCAGGATGCGTTTTCTGAATGGATGCGTGCTCATCGTCGTCGGGCGGAGGGATGAAGAGGCGTGTCGCGGACCGGGAGACGGGGCTCCCCGCCGCGGGGATACACCGCCACGGCAGCAGGTTCTGCGCCGTTCGTAAGCCGCCGTCACGTATTAGTTTGCAAGTCTGCCGAATTCGCGCTGCACCAGTAAAGGGCGGATTTGCTCACCATTCTGAAGCGGGGATTGCGCCCCGAATCCCCCGTCCGCGCCGACACCTGTATCTCGGAGGTGGCCGCGGTCGTGGCACAGCGGACGGGTTGCGGCCCCTGACCCAGGGGGTGAGCGGCCGGCGTTGCGACTGCGCGCTTCTCACTTCGTCCCCGCCGTTTTTGAGTTGATTCCCCAGATGGGCCCGCATATGTTCCACGACACGATCTGCGCAACGGACCCCATGTACCCCTACGGCAGCAATGCGGAGCTTCAGAGGCCGCTGGTCGTTTCTGCTGATGTTCGCCGCTGCGTGCGGAGCCGCGGGTGCCCGCGAAGGCTCACCGGGCTTTCCGGATACGGATACGCGGCGCCGCGGGGCGGTCACGGTCCGCGAGGTCAGCGTCAGTGATCCGGACGCTTCCTTCACGGCTGTAGACGCGCTGGACGTGGACTCGCGAGGGGTGGTCTACGTCCCTGACACCTACCAGCAGCGCGTCACCGTCCTCGGGTCCGACGGCACCGTGCTGCGGGCGTTCGGGCGCCGTGGAAGCGGCCCCGGCGAGTTCCGGAGCGTGCGAAGCGTTCAGGTTCTCCCAGACGACAGCCTGCTGGCGTACGACCCGTCCCTCGGCCGTGTGTCGGTCTTCCGGCCCGGCTCGGACCAGGTCGCGTACTCGGTAACCCTCGGAACCAGCGGCCAGGTGCCGTTCGACGTTTGGCGCACCCCGGACAATTCCGCTTTCGTCGCCCTGTTCAGGCCCCAGTTCGCGTTCGTCCCAGGGGCGGATTTCCGCAACAGAAACGATCACATCCGCCTCCTCGCACTGGACGGTTCCCCGATCCGGGATCTCCTGACGTTCCCGTCCAAGGCCTTCGTGGTCGCTGACAATTCCATCATGCCGCATCCGTTCGGCAACGAGGGATTCGCGCGGCTCGATTCGAAGAACCGGCTCCACTTCATCTGGTCCGACTCGCTCGCGGTCGCCCAGTACGACCTCCAGGGCCGGCGGGCCGGCGGCTTCGTACTTCCCTACCGCGCACCAGAGATCACGCGGCAGGACCATGCGGACGCGCTCGCGGCAATTCCTGACGCGGTAAGGGCGCGATTCGCCCCGGCACTGCAGGATTCCCTTCACGAGCGCTGGCCGGCGGTACGCGACGTCATCGTCGACGACCAGGACCGCATCTGGATGGCGCTCGCCGGCAGCACCCGGCAGGGAACCGAGTTGGCCGCGTTCTCGGCAAACGGCACGTACCTGGGATCGGTGCTCATCCCCGCCGGGACCGATGTTCGCCGGGTTCGCGGCAATCGTGTTTTCGGCTCGCGCATGGACGACGACGACGTACCGCACGTCGTCGTCTACGAAATGCGGAGACCGCTCCGCTGATGCGCCTCGGCATCAGCGATTTCCCCCAGCAGGAGACCACGCCAATGCTCCAGAAACTGCTTCACTCCGCCGCAGTGCTGCTCGCGGCCAGCGCTGTCGCGGTATCGTCCGCCGGGGCACAGCGAGTCGATCCGAACCGGATCGTCGACCTGCATGTGAACGCCGAGGCCGAGAACAAGTCGTTCGACATTTCGACCCTCGAGGGCCGGCGCTCGCGGTTGACGTTCGCCGGACACGGGACGTACGAGATTTCGCCCGTGGTCACCGATCGCACCGGGCGGCGGTTCCGCCTGACCATCTACAAGGGTCCGGAGAATGCTGAGTCGGAAGACCTGCGGCAGGTCGAGCAGGTCGACGCGCAACTCGGCGTACCGGTCGCGATCCGCTCGATGCCGACTGTCTCGGTGATCGTCGACGGAACCCGCCAGCGGCAGGCCGCGGCCGGCCAGGCGCCCTCGCAATTCCAGGTCGCTTCTCTGCAAACCGAGGTTCGCCGCTCCTTGAGGGCGTTCAGCGATTGCTGTGTCACCTGCGGCAGGGTGACCGCGTGCGGGTGCGCAGTGTCCGGAATGACCTGCGGGAGCTGCTGCTCCGATGGCTGCTGCGCGCAGCCGGCGCCCCCGCCAGGCGGCGGCCTGGTGTTCTTCCAGGCGCCGCGCAGCTTCGAGCAGATGATCGGGCGCTGCGGCAAGCAGGTGAAGGATGAGGAGCGTATCCTCACTCCGCGCGCGACCACCCGGACCGTGATGGCCAGCCGCTGATCGGGGCTTCGGCGCGAGGAACGGAGCAGTTGACCAACGAAAGGGGCATGCGCCGAGGGGCGCATGCCCCTGCTTCGTCCTGGGTTCGCGCGCGGCCCGGCAATCCCGCTGCGACCCCAGTGGCGCCGTGGCCATCCCCTTGCCGGTTCTGGACACCATCTTCATCATGTGACCAGGCCCGGACACCCGCTCGTCCGACGCAATCCCCGCCGCACCTTCTGCCAAGCTGAGCGTATCCGCCGTCGTGCAGCGCAACGCCTGACCATCACCCACGGAGCAGACGGATGAAGACGACCAAGGCACTCCTCGCGGGCGTGGCGGTGGCGGCTTGCGCGCTGCTCTGGGCCGCGTGCACGCACGGCGCGCAGCTCGCCGCCGCCGGCATGGCGGTCGATCCCGACGACATCGCCGGGGTGGTGACGGGGGCGGGCGGCCCCGAGGCCGGGGTGTGGGTGATCGCCGAGACCAGCGACCTCCCCACGAAGTTCGCCAAGATCGTGGTGACCGACGACCAGGGGCGCTACCTGCTCCCCGACCTGCCGCCGGCGAGCTACGACGTGTGGGTGCGCGGCTACGGCCTGGTCGACTCGCCCAGGCAGCGGGCCACGCCCGGGACGTCGCTGAACCTGCGGGCGACCCCCGCGCCCAATCCGCGCGCCGCGGCGGAGTACTACCCGGCCGGGTACTGGTTCTCGCTGATCCGCGTTCCGGCCGAGAGCGAGTTTCCCGGCACCGGGCCGGAGGGGAACGGCATCAACCCGGCGTTCAAGAGCCAGGCGGAGTACGTGCGGCTCGTGAAGAACAACGCCTGCCTGGGCTGCCACCAGATGGGGAGCAAGGGAACGCGCGAGCTGAACCCCGCGCTCGGCACATTCGAGTCGTCGGAGAAGGCGTGGGAGCGGCGGCTGCAGGTGGGGCAGGGGGGAGGCGCCATGATCGGGACCGTGCACGGGATGGGAATGCCGCGCACCCTGCGGATGTTCGCCGACTGGACCGACCGGATCGCGGCGGGCGAAGTTCCGCCCGCGCCGCCCCGCCCGCAGGGGCTCGAACGCAACGTGGTCATCACGATGTGGGATTGGGCCGATCCCAAGGCCTACCTGCACGACTTGGTTTCCACCGACCGCCGCAATCCCACCGTCAACGCCAACGGGCCGCTGTACGCCGTGCTCGAGGCGAGCGCCGACTACATGCCGGTGCTGGACCCGAACACCCACACGGCCACCCGCGTGCCCGTCACCCTCCGCGACCCGAACACCCCGCACGCGGCGCCGCAGCAGGTGGCGGTGCCCTCTCCGTACTGGGGCACCGAGGCGATCTGGACCAGCCGGGCGAACGTGCACAACCCCATGTTCGACGAAACGGGGCGGGTCTGGATCACCTCCCGGGTGCGTCCGTCGGACAACCCGGCGTTCTGCAAGGCGGGATCGAGCCATCCGTCCGCGCGCCTCTTTCCGCTCAACGCCTCCAATCGCCACGTGGCGGTGTACGACCCGCGGACGAAGGAGATGAAGCACATCGCCACCTGCTTCGGCACTCACCACCTGATGTTCGCCGAAGACGCCGACCGCACCCTCTGGCTGAGCGGCGGCGGGCCGGTGGTGGGGTGGGTGAACACCCGGCTGTGGGACCAGACGGGGGACGAAGAACGGGCGCAGGGATGGACCGCGCTGGTCCTGGATGCCAACGGGAACGGCCGCCGCGACGAGTACGTGGAGCCGAACGCGCCCCTGGACCCGTCGAAGGACAAGCGGCTGCAGCCGGGGCAGTACGGAGGCGGCCCGTACGCCCTGGCGCCGGCGCCGGACGGGTCGGTGTGGGGCACGATGTTCGGGTTTCCCGGCGCCCTCTTCCGGCTGAGCCCGGGGGCGAACCCGCCGGAAACCGCGCTTACCGAGGTCTTCGAGCTCCCCATGCGCGACGGCAGGCCCGTGGAGGGCTTCTCCCCGCGCGGCGGCGACGTGGACCGCAACGGCGTGTACTGGGCCGCCCTGGCCAGCGGGCACATGGCCAGCTTCGACCGGCGCAAGTGCCGCGGCCCGCTGAACGGCCCCACCGCCACCGGCCAGCACTGCCCGGAAGGGTGGAGCTTCTATGCCGAGCCCCTTCCGCAGCTGGGCAACGTCACCAGCGCGGGGAGCGGCGAAGGGAGCTATTACACCTGGGTAGACCAGTTCAACACGCTGGGACTGGGCGCGAACGTGCCCATCAACACAGGCAACCAGTCCGAGGGGCTCCTGGTCCTCAAGGACGGCAAGTGGGTGGTCCTGCGCGTTCCCTACCCGATGGGGTTCTACACCAAGTGGCTGGACGGGCGCATCGACGACCCGAACGCCGGCTGGAAGGGGCGCGGCCTCTGGGCTTCCATCAGCACCCGCACCCCCTACCACATGGAGGGCGGAAAGGGCACCACCAGCAAGGCGATCCGCTTCCAGCTCCGCCCGGACCCGCTGGCGCGGTAACGGACGAGCCGCGCCGGCCGCGCGGATCGCGGACCCGCGCTTCGAAAGAACAGGGCCTCGCCGGCGCACCGGCGAGGCCCTGTTTCATGGAGAGCCCGGCTTCAGCTGCCCAGGACCGGGTACGAACGGTAGCCGCCCAGGTTGGGGTTGGGATCCCACTCCGGCGGCGCGGACGGATTGGGAGCGAGCGTTTCGAAGGTCGCGAGCAGCGTTTCCAGCGCGATCTGGATTTCCGCGCGCGCGATGCTCGCGCCGGGGCAGCGGTGCGGCCCGTGGCCGAACGCCAGGTGCGGGTTCGGCTGCCGCTCGCCCTTCAGCTCGTGCGGCTCGGGGAAGCGGGCGGGATCGCGGTTGGCGGCCTCCAGGAACAGGATGACCCGCTCCCCCGTGCGGATCAGGTGGCCGGGACCCCACTCCTCCGAAAGGTCCACGTCCTCGATGGCGTGCCGCCCCAGGTAGCGGGTGGGCGTCACGATCCGCAACATTTCTTCGGCCAGCCGGCGGCTCGTCGCCGGGTTCGCCGTCACCATCTCCCGCCAGGCGGCCCACTGCGGAAAGAGCAGCGGCACGCCATCGCCCAGCAGCTTCTGCGTGGTCATCCGGCCGGCGGCGAAGGTGCCCATGCAGTTGATGACGAGATCGTCTTCGTTCTCGAAGGTATCCGCCTTCAGGAACGAGCTGACCAGGTCGTCGGACGGCGCGGTGCGGCGCACGTCGACCATCTTGCGGAAGTAGTCCGCGAAGAGCGTGACGTCCTGGATCCGCACGTTCAGGTGGCCGCTGGTGAGGTCTGCCAGCACCGTGGACCATTGCGCCAGCTCGGCCATCCGGACCGGGTCGTCGCTCGGGATGCCGAACACCTTGCAGATGGTCTGCAGCGCGTACGGCAGGGAAAAATCGGCCACCAGGTCGAACGCGCCACGCGCCGGCAGCGGCTCCAGCAATCCCTTCGCGAGCTCGCGGATCCAGGGGGACAGCTCCTGCATCTTGCGCTGGGCCTCCTGCAGGATCACCCGCTGGGCACTGTTCTGCTCGGGCCCGTCAGAAAAGATGATCTGCCTCTGCACCGCCACCTGGATGAACGGCCGCCGGCCCGGCGCGCCCTTCCCCCCGCCCGCGAAGCGCAGGTCGGAGGTGAAGCGCCGGTCCTCGAGAATGGTCCGCACGGCCCGGTGGTCGGTGACCACCCAGCACTTGGCGACCGGGTCGAACGCGATCCCGTCGCTGGCTCTCGCCTGGTCGTAGAGCGAGTGCGGAGCCTGGTAGGCGCTCACCAGGGCGGCCATGCCCGGGTGAGTGGGATTGTCGAGGTTGGACACGTCTGCTCCGCGGTAGTGGATCGGGAAAATGGATCGGGTGAATCGAGCCTGACAGCGCCTCACGAAAGCGCGGAAGCGAGGAGGAGCCGCCGGGCCTTCGTACGCGGCGGGCTGCACCCTCTTCGGAATCCGCGCGGATCAGCGTTGGGGTTCAAGCGGCCAGGTGCGCACCCCGGGGTACACGCCGCCGCCCACGTGCTGCTCCGCCTCTACGTACACGCCCCAGGGAAGCCGCTCGCCGTCCTCCACGGTGAGGCCGTAGTGGACGATGCGGTCGCGGGACTCTGCTCCCTGCGATCCCGGCGTGCCCCCCACGTGCGAATGGCCGTGGTACAGCGTGGCCGACCAGCTTCCCCCGATGTACGAGGCGTCGCGGCCCCGGCCGGCGCCCAGGTTCACCCCGCCGCCGAACGCCACCCCGCAGGAAAGGTCCACCCCCGCGCCCTTCCCCCAGATGGTGCCCGCCGGCAGGAACACGTAGCTGGGCCAGTCCAGCTGGTCGCCGTCCGGTCCGTACCCGTGGTCGATGAAGAACGGCCTGGCGTCCAGCCCCGCGTTCGCGGCCTGCCCCATCCCCAGCACCTGCCGGAAGAAGGCCGTGATCGTCCGGCGCGAACGCTGGTCGCTGGACGAGTTCTCCGGGGCCGCGATCAGCCAGCGGAACAGTTCCTGGAGTGTCAGGCCGTCGACCAGCACCTGGTGGCGGTTGACCACGTAGTCCGACAGCTCGCTGGCCCGGCTGGGCAGGCGCGCCGCGATGAACGCCTCGAACTCGGGGGAGGAAAGGACGCCGGACCGCACCGCGGCCAGTGCCGCATGGCCTTCCCGGGCGCGCGCGGCGATCGACTCTGCGCGTTTGCTGGCCCGGACGCGGAGCACGGACTCCGCGAGCCTGGCCCCGAAGACGAAGGCCCGTTCTAGCGCCTTCACGCTCGCCGCACGCCCGAGGACGTCCAGGAACGGGCGGTCGGGATAGGCGACGTGGGGGTCGATGGTATCGTGCGTATCCACCACCTGCAGCGCGAGCGCACGCTCATGGCAGGGGCGGAACCGCGATACGACCTCTTCCACCCCCTGCAGGTGCGGCTCGATGTCCAGCGACGGAAGCTCGTCCAGGCACTCGGCGACGCAGTCCAGGCACTGCCCGCGCACGTCGAGCGTGACCAAGGACGACTCGGAGACGACGGTGCCCACGGCTTCGCGGAGGGCGGCCTCGCCCAACGGGGTGCCGGCGTTCTCGCGGCACACCCGTCCCAGCAGGTCGATCAGCCGGTGCCGCGGACGCTGCTTTTCGGTGTTCAGCCACGAGGTCGGGTGCACGTCCGACCGCAGCACCCGGCCCACATCCGCCAGGAGCCCGGCGCCGTCCGGCCGCGACGCCACCGCCTCATGGAGCCGGTCGAGGATCGCGTCGCGCACGCCGGGAACGCCGGTCCGGGCGGCCAGCCAGTTCATCCCGAACCCGCTGATGCCGTACAGCAGGTCCAGCATCTCCGGGTCGTGGAGGAACGGGTTGGCGCCGCCGCGCAACGCGGTTGCCAGCGCTTCGAGCCGTTCCGTGAGCGCCGCGGAATCCCGGGCGGGTGCTTCGTCCATGGTGTCGTTCACCGATACGTCGATGGGCTCACCGGCCGGGTCGTGCGGCCGTGAGCGTGGAATGCGCGCGGGAGCGCCCGCCCGCCACCTGCCTACCTGCGGATGCGCGCGAACGCCTTCGCCTTGTCCATCACGTCCACCACCTTCCGGTTGAAGGTGAGGTCGCTGAGCTGCGGAGAATCGGTGGCGAAGCGCGAGTACATGTCGAAGAGGCACCGCGCGAGCATGTCGTCGGGGAGCTTGGCGACCCGCGTCTGCTCCGTGGACCCGTCGGTGTTGCGGCCGGAGTACTCCATGATCACGCTGGTATGGTCGTCTCCCGTCACGGGCAGGAACGCCTCGATGTGCTCCGCGTTCGGAAAGCGCAGCTTCAGCACCCGCGTGCGCGTCAGCGCATCCAGCGAGGAGACGAGCACCGCGATGCACTCGTCCAGCTCCAGGACGACCACGCCGATCCCCATGTTCGGCACCACCTGGCACGGCTCGCTGTCGATCTCCCGGTAGTGCATGTGCCGCACTTCGGCGCGAAGCAGCCGGTAGCGCGACGCCCCGGTAAGGTGCAGCGCCGCGGCGATCTGGTGTGGCATCTCCACGTCCATCACCGATTCCGGCTTGGAGCGCCCGGCCAGCGTCGGCGTGATCCGCGGCTTCGACATCTCGAACTCCAGGTAGTGCGGCGCCTGCCCCACTTCCAGGATCTTGTCCCTGCAGCTGGCGATGGACCGGCTGTACAGGTAGGGATTGATGACGCCGATGCTGGCACCCGTGCGGTCGGCGATCCGCCGCATCTCGTCTACCTCGGCGGTGTTGGCGGCGCACGGCTTTTCGACGATGATCCGCCGGAACCCCGCGTCGGTCGCGGCGCGCAGCGTCGATGCGTGATCGTCGGCCGGGGTGCAGATGTGCACCACCGTCTGGTCCGGGTCCACGCCGGTGAGCTCGGCGAGCGAGGTCGCGAAGCTGATCGGCCGCGGGTCGTATCCGTAGTCGTATTCCAGGCGGTGCAGCGCGCGCTTGATTCCCACGCCCGCGGGGTCCACGAGACCCACGACGGCTCCGAAGGGCGAATCGGCGGTGCGGTCGCGGAGGATCTTTTCCAGGACGGGAATGTGCAGGCCCAGCCCCGCGCGTCCCAGGCCGACGATCACTGCACCGAGCCCCCTGGGAGGCAGGGTCGCATTCGACAGGTGGAGGTCGGCTGGCAGCGGCGGGGCCGTAAGCGTCGTCTCAGTCACTTCGTTGCTCTGTTCGAGGGGGGACACCGCCCTGCGATGCGTCCTGCCGGCACTGGATCAGATCTTCACCCGACGGGTTTATGGGAACCGCCGCACCGGGTTTCCGCGGCACACGAACGGCTTGCCCGCGTCACGCCGCCCACCGGTGCCCATCATTTCAGGCCAGCGGCAGACAGGACGTGGTCGAGGGAGCAGGCGAAGTCCCACACCGGCAAGTCGCGGCAACCCATGTGTTTTCATCCAAGTATATAGGAACCCGCCATTTTCTTGCAAGCCTCCTATCCGACAGGAAGTCACAAAGAGCCATTCCGATATCGCGAGTAGCGGCCGGGGACGGCCGGGCGGAGACAGGCGCCGGGCTACCGTTCTCTCTCGCCACTTTTTGGACACCGCGTGGTACTGCGGCCCGAATGCAGATCGCCCCCGCCGCGAGCCGCGGCGGGGGCGAGCGGGGGTGTGGGTGTTGCGCCGTCCTCAGCGGCTCCGCGACTCCGTCACGGGCTCGGCCGCAGCGTCGTCCGCTGACGGCCCGCCCGCCAGCACTCCGGCCGTTGCGGCATCCAGCGCGCGGTCGCCCTCGCGCCAGCGT
>NZ_DATBNB010000482.1 GCF_036554565.1 Longimicrobium sp.
AGGGCGGCCAGGCGCGCCTCGAACTCCGCCCGCTCCGCCGCGGCGAGGGGTGGATGGCCGGGCGCCCCGTAGTAGCGCGCGGCGTCCTCGGCGTCGATGTGCAGCGTGCGCAGCAGGGCCAGCGCGTGCAGCCGGGGGTTCAGGAGCCCCGTGCGCACCAGCTGCACCAGCTCCGTGTAGGTGACCCCCAGCCGCCGCGCGAGCGGCTTCGCCCGGGTGAGCGCGGCGAGCGCGTCCGCGGCGCTGCCGTAGCCGTAGAGCTCGTGCCACCGCGGCTGCGGGTTCCGGTCCGTGAACAGCGCGTACTCGGCCGGCGGAATGCCCAGCGACTCGGCGAAGACCGCGGCGCGGTAGTACCTCGTCCCGTCCGACGCTTCTCCGCCGGCCGAGAACGGCGCGTCGGTGGTGCGCATGGCGTCCAGCACCCCGGCCAGCGGCGTTTCCAGGTGCTCCAGGAACCGGCGCACCGTCTCCCCCCAGAGGTCGAAGGGGAGCGAAAGGGGATACCGCGCCTCGTGCAGCGCCCGGTACGCCTGGGGGATCACGTTCCGCGGCTCCGCCAGCAGCTCGGCGGAGGGGACGCCGCCGGTGTCGCGGGCGGCGGCCGCGTCCAGCTGCTCGTGCGCGACCCAGTACTCCAGGATCTCGTTGACCAGGTCGATGTACGGCAGGACGGTGTTGGTGTTCTCGCAGGTCAGCCGCAGGTGCGGCAGGTCCGGCCGGCGGGCCGTCAGGGCGTCGAACGGCTTGCGGTACCCCGCCGCCGCGTACGTCTCCCCGTCGTGGCGGCGCGCCCAGTCTGCCAGAAAGCCGTTCCACTCCTCGTCCGGGGGATCCACGAAGCGCAGCAGGTCTACCAGGTACGCCGCGGGGCTCAGCACCGAGCGGCAGTGCTCGCAGTCGCAGAAGTCCACCGTCCCGAAGAGCCCCTCCAGGGTGGGAAAGTGGCGGATCAGCTGCTCGCGCGTGCCGGCGCCGGGGGATGGGGCCGGCGCGCCGCCGCCCGGGACGCCCGACCCGCCCGCCGGCCGCTCGGGCCGCGGCGCCAGGGCGTGCATGGGCGGGGCGCCCTGGATCTGCCGCGCCATCGTCAGCACCTCGCGCGTCACGGCGCTGACCTGCTGCGCCTTGTGGTACACCAGCTCCGCCTCGTGCTTGGAGGCGAACAGCTCGCCATGGCGATCGACGAACGCCTCGCGCGAGAGCGCGGCCACGTCCTGCGCCGAGGTGAAGCCCGCCCCGGCCAGCACCGCCAGCGACTGGTTCGAGGGGGTGATCTGGTACAGGCGCTGGAGCTGCTTGACCACGCGGACCGTGGCATCGACGGTTTCCGGCGGCTGCTGGGCGAAGAGCGACGCGCCGTGCTGGTGGATGAAGGCGGCGAGCGGCACCCGGCCCAGCTCGAACCCCAGCGGCTCCGCGCGGCGCAGGAAGGCGGCGGCGAGGGGCGTGTCCTTTTCCATGGGGATGGAAAGGCCGCCGGTTTCGATCATCCGCGCCACCACGCGGGTGGGATAGCTCAGCCGCACCTTGCGGGCGAGGTCGGCGGCGTAGGCGTCTAGCCGCTCATCCGCCGACTTCCCCTCGTACGCGGGGGGAATCAACTGGTCGAGCGTGCCGCCGTTCCCCGCCAGGGCCTGCACCCGCTCTTTCCAGGCGTCCGCCTGGTACAGCTCCAGGTCCACCACGCGGGCCAGGTCGTCGGGCGCGACGGTGGAAGTCTCGCCGTCGACGGAGGCCAGGAGCTCTCCTCGCAGCGCGGCGGCGAGCGGCGCGTTGTCGTGGGTGAGGTAGGCGAGCTTTCCCTGCGTTTGGAGGGCGGTGATGCTTGCCTCGGCGATCCCCTGGCTCCGCGCCGCGTCCCACAGCTCCGCGGGCGCGCCGCGGTGGGCGAAGTAGAGCGGCTCGAAGCGCGCCTGGTCCTCCGGCGAAACCGCCGACTGGCCCAGCAGCTCGCCGATGCTGGAGAGCGCGCCGGGGGCTTTCGTTTCGCGGCGCGCGCCGGCCGCGAAGAGCGAGAACGCCTTGGCCGCGGCGCCCAGCCGCGCGTCGTCGATGGCGATGACGTTCGCCGTACGCGCACGGTCCAGCGCCTGGGCCACCTCGGCGTCCTGCGCCAGCGCCAGCTGCCCCGCCTCCATGGGCAGGCCGGCGCGGTACAGCCCGTAGAGGACGTCGGGGTCCAGCCCCGTCTCGGCGCTCTGCCGGGCGGCGAGCACGGCCAGGGCGATCAGGCGGGCGTCCCAGCCGGTGGCCTGGTGCAGCAGCGTGAGGTCGCGTGTGTCGCCGGTTTCGCGCGCCTTCGCCAGCTCGCCCGCGCCGCCGGTGTGCCGGGCCAGGTCGGCGGCGAGGCGGTCGTACTCCGCGCCCAGCGGCCGCAGGGTGCCCGGCGCCACCAGGTTCAGCACCTCGACGGGGGCGGCGTCGTACCTGGGGATGGAGAGCGACACCTCCGGGCCCCCCTTCTCCAGCGCGCGCACCTCCAGCCCCGGCGTGGCGCCCTTCACGGCGTAGGGGATGGCGTAGCGTCCGCCGGCATCGGTGACCCCGTCGCCCAGCA
>NZ_DATBNB010000483.1 GCF_036554565.1 Longimicrobium sp.
AGGGGAACGATAATTCGCTACACGCCCCGGACGCCAGTGTTCCGTTCGGCCCCTTTTCCCGGTGCAGTGGACGAGAGCCGCGCCCGATCGTCACTCCGCATCCGCACGCGCGCGCGGCCGACATCTGCTGGACTGGACGCAAATCGTGACGCAGGTTAGCTTTCAGCGCTCCGGGCACGCTGTTCCTCTCCCGGCCTCCCCCGCTCTCCCTGAAGTGCCATGGCTCGCGAAAAGCCCTCGTACGTCATCACTCCCGATTCGTTCACGCTCAGCCCCGCCATCATGGGGCTGCCCCTGGCGCGCCCGTCGCGTCGCCTGGCGGCCATGCTGCTGGACCTGCTCCTGGTGGCCATCCTGGTGAACCTGGGCGGCGTCCTCCTGGCCGTGGCCGCCGCGTTCGTGGCGTTCCGCCTGGCGGCCCGCCTGGCGCCGAAGGGTGCGGGACGGCTGGCGGGGCTGGCGCGCGTGGGCATCCGCTCGTTCGGCGCGATCGTGCTGTTCGTCGTGGCGCTGAACCTGTGGGACGGCGTGGGCGACTGGTTCCGCGGCTGGGGCGACAACGTCACTGTGAGCACGGGTCCCGGCGCCGGGGCCCAGGCCGCGGTGAGCGCCCTTCGCATGGCGCCCGAGCTGATGCGCCTGCAGAACGCGTCGACAGAAGAAGAGGCGCGCCGCGTCGCGCCGCAGGTGGTTTCGGGGCTTCGCCAGGCCGGCCTGTCGGACGAGGATGCCGGCGAGGCGCTGCGGGAGATGGTGGAAGACGCGGAGCAGCCCTGGATGGGGGCCGTGGTGAACGACGCGCTCAAGTCCCGCGCCCCGGCGGACGTGGAAGCGCTGACGCTGCGGACGGACTCGCTGGCCAGCAGCTACGCGGCGGCGCTCGCCGCGGGCGACACGGGGCGCGCTGACAAAGTGGCACCCCTGCTGGCGGCGCGGCTGGCGAAGGACACGCTGGGCCGCATGGACGAGCGCATCGACGAGCTGGGGAACGAGCTGGCCCAGGCGCGGCGGGAATTGAAGGAGCACCAGAACGAGGGGCTGGTGTCGCGGCTCACGGGGTTTCTGGACGAGATGGGGATCGGGTTCGGCTGGACGGGCCTGTACTTCACCGCGTTCCTGGCGCTGTGGAAGGGGCAGACGCCGGGCAAGCGGCTGCTGGGACTGCGCGTGGTGCGCCTGAACGGCGAGCCGATGACGCTGTGGACGGGCTTCGAGCGCTTCGGCGGATACGCCGCCGGGCTGGTGACCGGCCTCCTGGGCTTCGCGCAGGTGTACTGGGACCGCAACCGCCAGATGATCCACGACAAGATCGTGGAGACGGTGGTGGTAAGGGAGAAGTAGCCCCGCAGGAACGCTTTCAAGGGCTTGGGTGTGGTTCGACCGGGTCCGGCGCATGCCTCGGGTGCCCTCTCCCCCGGCCCCTCTCCCGCAAGCGGGAGAGGGGAGAATTCGACCGCGCTTCGGCAGGTGCGGATGTCATCCCGACGGAGCGGCCACGCCGAACCGGCCTTGGCGACGTAGACCGCAGCGACCGAGGGATCCGCCCCACACTCCACGAAACGGCTGCCGGTCGTAGAATGAGCCGGGCCGCTGTTTTCCGGCGTGTAAACGCTGACGCGCGACGGCATCCCGGCATGATGTGTCTGCCGTCCCGGTGCAGGGTCGCACGCTGTGTGGCGGATCCCTCAGTCGCTGCTATCGATGAGGTGCGGGCAGGGCTCTCCGAGGTCGCTCCATCGGGATGACAATTCACGCATCGGCAGGTGCGGCGCGCGTGCAGGTGAAGCCCCGGGCGGGACGCGACAGCGGCCCGAGCCGGGGCTTTCCGCTTTTCGAGCGGCGGGTTCACCCGCTCAACAACGAGCCGGGGGCTTTCCGCTTTCCCAAGCGGGATTCACCCGCTCCCGCCGCGCCGAGGCTTCATTCAAAGCGACGCGCCCCGGGCATGGATGCCCCGGGGCGCGCCGCTTCGTTCTGCTTCCCTGCCTTCGCCTACTCCGCCCTGGCCGTCATCCAGTCCGGGCGGCCGTCGTCTTCATCGGGCTCCAGCAGGCCGAACAGCTGCACTTGCCTCCGGCGCAACCGGTTGGCGTGCATGAACGCCTCTTCCTCCGTCTCTCCGAACCCCTCCCATGCGGTCGCGGGCTCGCCCCACGGGCCGGGCTTGCTCCACGGCGACTCGGGGCCGTGCATGCGGGCCGACCGCCAGGGGTGCGCGAACGGGTCCAGGTACGTTCCCAATATGCGCCCCTCGCGGTCGATCACCACGCCCACGGCCCCGCCGCGGCTGTGGCGCCGGCGGCGCAGGTGGCGGTACAGGTGATACGCGCCGTCCAGCACCAACGCCGCCATCATCAGCACGGCAAGAACGAGCACCAGGTCCAGCGCCAGCGTCTTCATCACGTTCATACGTTTTTCCTTCCGTGTCCCCTCCCACGGGAGCCGGATCAGAATACACCCGAGCAAGCCTTCGTTCCACCACGCCGTGTCCACGGAAAGCGCCCGACGGAACGGCGCTTGCGGACGCCCGGACGGGCGCGGAAATCCCCACGCAGGGCTGACGATGCACGGCCCCGGCCCGTCACGCGGTGCCTTACAGGCCATGGAAGCCCCATCAGGATCGCAACGCCCGACGCCCCCGGTCTCTGACAG